>DASUQN010000184.1:0-2334 GCA_036280515.1 Intrasporangium sp.
CTCGTCGAGCTCGGGTGGACCTCCCCCGTCCTGCCCGGTGATCGCATCGGGACCGACGTCGCGGTAGGCGACCCCCAGCGTGCGGTACGCGTCGGTCGACAGCGCCTCGACGGCCCGGAGGAAGCCCCCACGGTGGTCCTCGTCGAGCGGCACGACGTGGTCCCCCACGCGCACCCACTCGCAGTGCTCGAGGAGGACGTCCGGCGCCCCTTTCACGAACAGGCGGTGCTGGTCGGCTTCGACGTGGCGGCCGAGGATCGACATCATCTTGCGCTGTGACGTGAAGGGGACCTCGGCCTCACGCTCGTAGCTGGCCACGAGCCGCTCGGCGTCCTGCAGCTTGCGCAGGGCCACGAGGAACGCCGCCTCCGTCGGGTCGCCCTGGATCGTCCACTCGCCGTCCTCCTCGAGGAGCTGCGCGTTGTTGGCGAGGGCTCCTGCCGCCACGACGTTGCGCGCCTCGCGGAGCAGGTCCGGCTCGCTGCCGTCCGTGGGCCGGTACGTCGCCTCGCCCTCGGGGTGGTAGCCGATCCCGGACAGCTCGACTCGGCCGCTGGGCGTGACGATCCGGCTCAGCGTCATCTCGTTGCGGGTGAGGGTGCCCGTCTTGTCCGAGCAGATGACCGAGGCAGCGCCGAGGGTTTCGACCGAGTGGAGGTCCTTCATGACGGCGTTGCGACGCGCCATGGCGCGGACGCCGATGGCGAGTACGACGGAGAGGATGGCGGGTAGCCCCTCTGGCACGGCGGCGACGGCCAGCGAGACGCCGAGGAGCAGGATGGTGACCGCGTCGTCCGCGTCGTCGATGCCGTTCAGCACGACGATCGCGGCCATGACGACGATCGCGATGCCGATGACGAGCAGGCCGAGCATCTTCGAGACGGCTGCGATCTCCCGCTGGAGGGGCGACGGCTCCTGCTCCGTCCGATCGAGCAGGTCGGCGATCTTGCCCATCTCCGTGTCCATGCCGGTGCTCGTGACGACGGCGCGCCCGACCCCCTGCACCACCGCGGTGCCGCGGTAGACCATGTTCCGACGGTCCCCGAGGGTGGCCGGGGCGTCCAAGGGCTCGGGCGACTTCGAGGTCGAGGTCGACTCACCCGTGAGGGACGCCTCTTGAAGCCGCAGGGCCGAGGCGGACAGGAGGCGGGCGTCGGCCCCGACGGAGTCACCCTCGGAGAGGCTCAGCACGTCACCGCGCACCAGGTCGTGAGCGGGGACGGTCAACAGCCGCCCCTCCCGGACCACGGTCGACGCGGCTGCTGTCATGGAGGCCAGGGCGGCGACGGCGCTCTCGGCCTTCGCCTCCTGCACGAGGCCGAGAATCGCGTTGGCGATGACGATGAGGGCGATGACGATCGCATCGATCGGCAGGGACTCGGCCCCCTCGGCCAGCCACGCTGCGAGAGAGATGACGATCGCAACGAGGAGTAGATAGACCAACGGATCCTGGAACTGGCTGAGCACCTTGCGCCACAAGGGAACCGGCGGCTTGGCTCGCAGCTCGTTCCGCCCGTCTGCCTCCAGCCGGGCGTGCGCCTCCCCATCGGACAGACCCTCGTCGGGGTCGACCTCCAGCTGTCCAGCAACGGCGGCGGCCGGTAGGAGCGTGGGATCCTCGACCTCCACCCCGCTCGTCGTCATGACACGGACCCCTCGACCGTGCGTGGTCCCGTGAGGACATGCCAGAAAGCGCCCTTGTGCACGTGCCGCGGCACGAGGCCTTGGTCGAGCAAGACAGCTTTCATGACCTCCGGTGGGTGGGCGAAGGCGCGGTACTCGCGGCCCAGGATCCGTTGCACGCCGTTCACCACAGCGAGGGTGGCCACCGAGCCGATGTGGCGCGGCGGGTGGGTGAGGACCACGCCCCTTCGCGCATGTCGCGTCGCAGCCCCGACCAGTCGCTCGACATCGGGGTAACAGCACACGACCCGGTTCAGGACGACGAAGTCGTGCACGTCTGCGACACCAGCCTCGACCGCGATGTCGCCCAGACGACGTGTCATGCGGCCCGCCATCCCGGCCTCGGCCGCGAGGGCCGTGGCCTCGGCGTCGTAGGCCTGGCTCAACTCGAGATTCGTCGTCCTGGCTGCTCCACGCCGGAGCAGCTCGAGCTGGATCTCCCCGACGCCACCGCCGATCTCGAGCACACTGGCGCCCTCGATGCCTTGGCCGACGAGCCAGTCAACGAGTCGCCGTGAGATCCGGTCCAGGCCACGACGGCGATAGCGGTTCGCGAGCTGGTGGGCCAGTCGAGGCCCGAAGACCTTGTCGCAACCCCTGGCGTCACAGCAACCGGCCATGCGTCGAGTATCCCCCGGTCCCTCCCCAGGC
>DASUQN010000185.1:0-2109 GCA_036280515.1 Intrasporangium sp.
CGGGCGGGCGCGGGAAGCGGCCGGAGTCGCAGTTCGACGCGGAGAAGGTCTTCCGGGCCTGCGTCGAGAACGACGTCGCCGTCGAGATCAACTCCCGCCCGGAGCGACAGGACCCGCCCGACGAGCTCATCGAGCTGGCCCGTGACCTCGGCTGCCTCTTCGCGATCGACTCGGACGCCCATGCGCCCGGGCAGCTGGACATGAAGCTGCTCGGTTGCGAGCGCGCCGAGCGGCTCCGTATCCCCGCCGAGCGCATCGTCACGACCTGGCCGGTCGAGGACCTGCTGGCCTGGGCGAAGGGCTGAAGCGGCTGGATCGTGGGGGCTCGAGCCGATTTGGTGGCGCGCCGAAACTCCCATATAGTTTCGACGTCCCAAACGGAACAGGTCGGGATGCGTCCCCATCGTCTAGCGGCCTAGGACTCCGCCCTTTCACGGCGGCAGCACGGGTTCGAATCCCGTTGGGGATACGCACGACAATTTCATAGCAAGGCCCCGTAGCGCAGTTGGTTAGCGCGCCGCCCTGTCACGGCGGAGGTCGCCGGTTCGAGCCCGGTCGGGGTCGCTTTTGTGTGAGGCGCCGTTCCAGATGGAACGGCGCCTCTCGCTGTGCCTGGGTCCCAGGACGCCTCGTCCGTATGCCGCTGAGCTCGTCCCGCTCGCCAGCTCGCCTCCAGCCCTTCCGGCCCGTGCGCCAATCGGGCGCCGCGGTCCCCATCTGGCGCCCCAGCCGGCCCCGGGCCCGCCACCCGGGCGCCGCGGTCCCCAGCTGGCGGCCCTGGCGGCGTAGCGTGCCCTCGTCAGCGGTGGCCCGCGCGGAGGACGAGCTCGAGCTCGAACCGGGTCTCGGGGTCGTCGAGGGCCTCGCCGAAGAGCTCCTTGAGCTGCCCGACCCGGTAGCCGACCGTCTGCTGGTGCACGAACAGCTCGGCCGCGATCGGCGCCCGCTGGCCCTGGTGCCGCAACCAGGCCAGGAGCGTCTCGGCGAGCCGTGCCCTGACCGCTGGCCGGAGCGCGTCGAGCGGAGCGAGGCGGCGTCGCGCCAAGTCCGCTGTGGCCAAGGGCTCGGCCTGGACGATGAGCTCGGCGAGGTGGTCCTCGACCCAGACCGGCGGGTCGTCCTCGCCAACGGGGTCGCCCAGGCCGTGCGCCCCTGCCGAGACGGCGAGGTGGAGCGACTCGGCAGCCTGCTGCCACGGGCGGGCCGGCCCGATGACGGCGTGTCGTCCGCGGAGCGCCCTGTTGAGCTCCCGAGTTCGGGCCGGGCGACTGCCGAACGGCAGGATGACGGCCACCTCGGTCCCCCGCTCTGCCACGAGGGCATCAGGCCCCAGAGCCGCCCGGACTCCCTCGAGCCGGCTCGACGGCAGCGTCGCCACGACGACGACGTCGGGAAGGTGCCAGCCGAGGGCGGTTGCGGCCCGCTGCACGCCGGTCTCCGTCTCGCCGCGCAGGATCATCTCGAGCACCTCGCCTCGCCGGCGCTGGTGCTCTCCGGCCCGCTCCGACTGCTCGAGCGCGTAACCCTGGGCGCTGGCCGCAGACAGCTCGTCGATGTAGGCGAAGAGCGACTCGCCGAGCGCGAGGATGACGTCCGGGGCGAGCCTCGACACGTCGACGGTGCGGGAGATGGCCCGGAGCGTCACACGCGCGCCGTAGCGGTACGCCGACAGGAGCGACTCAAGGCTGCGACCGTTGCGGACCTCGCCGCGGCCGAGGTTCTCGTAGACCCACTTGCCGTCCTCGGACAGCGCCGGCAGCCGAGTCCCCGGCAGGTCAAGGAACCGGTGCAGCGCCACGGTGACCCCCTGCCGGACGCCCTGGCCGAAGCGGCCCTCCATCGGCATCGCATACACCGGGACGTCGCGCGGGATCCCCTCGATGATCGCCTCGACGATTTCGCCCACGACCGGCCGCAGGACCTCACTGATTTCGGTGGGTAGAGACAACCAAGGCGGGTCAGAAGTGGCTTGGGGCACGCTAGACTCCCACAATCTATCCCGGGACGATAGTTTCCTGTGGCAAAGAGTACCCCTCGCCCCAAGACGCCAGACCACTTTGCGGGGGATATTCGAGGTATGGCCCAGTTCCGAGCTCTTCGCCGCGTCGC
>DASUQN010000186.1:0-2790 GCA_036280515.1 Intrasporangium sp.
CGATCTCCGACCCCAGGTGATCGGGCGGGACCGCCACGACCACCAGCTGAGGGCGATCGTCCGGGCGGCGCGGTCTGCCGGCGCCCAGCCCCGACGCCGTCCGCAGGTGCTCGGCGGACAGGTCGTGGAGGAACGTCTGCACCCCGGCGCGCCGGCACGCCAGGCCGATGGAGGTGCCGAGCAGGCCCGCCCCCACAACCTCGACCGGCCCGGTGAGCAGGTCACTCATCCGGCACCTCGCGAGTGCGCGTGAGGTCCTTGCGCAGCGCCGCCGCACCGTGCAGGTAGCAGTGCGTGACCTCGGCACGGGGCAGGTCCGTCTCGACGTGGGCCAGCATCCGGACCACCCGTGGCATGGACCCGGTGATCTCCAGCTCTCGGGTGCAGATCAGGGGAACCTCCCCGAAGCCGAGCTGACGGGCGGCGTACGCCGGAAACTCGGACACCAGGTCGGAGGTAGCGGTGAAGATCACGGAGATGAAGTCGTCCACCGTGAGCCCGTTGGACGCCATCACGTCGTGCACCATCTCGGCGACGCGGTCGAGCATGTGCTCACGCGCGTCGCTGTCGAGCTGGGTGGCCCCTCGCACCGCCCGCACCGCCACGGTCTCCTCCTCGCGTCAGACGCAGGAAGCCTAGACCCACCCGGCGAGGGTCACAGGCGCACGCTGTCCAGCAGCTCGCCGAGCTCGTCACGGGTGAGCTCTCGGAGCTCGCCGGTCTTGAGCTGCCCGAGCGACACCGGCCCGAACCCGGTGCGCGTCAGGCGTCGAACGGGGTGGCCCACGTGGTCGAGCAGTCGCCGGACGATCCGGTTGCGACCCTCGTGGATCACGAGCTCGACGATGGTGCCCCGGCCGCCGGGGCCGCGGGCGACGATCCGGGCCCGGGCGACCGCGACCGGCCCGTCGTCGAGGGTGACCCCCTCCAGCAGCGAGGCGATCGTCGACCTCTTGACGTCCCCCTCGACCTCGGCCACGTAGGTCTTGTCGACCTCGTACGACGGGTGCGCCATCCGGTGTGCGAAGTCGCCGTCGTTGGTGAGCAGGAGCAGGCCGGAGGTGTCCGTGTCGAGCCGACCGACGTGGAAGAGTCGGCCGTGCTCGGCGGCCTTCTCCTCGATCACGTCGGTCAGGTTCCGCCTGCCCTCGGGGTCCGACATCGTGGAGACCACGCCGCGCGGCTTGTTGAGGACGAGGTAGGCATGCGGGGACACCGGCGGCAGCCGCCGGCCGGACACCCGGATCACGGCCGTTCGTGGATCGACCTTGGTGCCCAGCCTGGTGACGATCTCGCCGTCGACCTCGACCTCCCCGGCGAGCATCAGCTCCTCACACTTGCGGCGAGAGGCGATCCCCGACTGGGCCAACAGCTTCTGCAGCCGGACCAGTCCGTCGTCGTCACTCATGCGCCACCGCTCACGCGCTGTCGACCACCGTCGCACCGGCCGTGCTCGACGCCACCGCCTCGGTCAGCTCGTCCTCGAGGTCGTCCATGTCGGGCAGGTACGGCGCCAGCTCGGGCAGCTCGTCGAGGCTGGTGACACCGATCCGCTCCAGGAAGTAGCCGGTGGTCCGGTAGAGCGTCGCACCGTGCTCGCCGTCGTTGCCGGCCTCCTCGACCAGGCCGCGCGTCAACAAGGTGCGCATCACGCCGTCCACATTGACCCCACGGATCGCGGACACTCGAGCGCGCGACACCGGTTGCTTGTAGGCCACCACGGCCAGGGTCTCGAGTGCCGCCTGGGTCAACCGGGCCTGCTGCCCGTCAAGCACGAAACCTTCGACGACCGAGGCGAACTCCTCCCGGGTGTAGTAGCGCCAGCCCCCCGCCACAGGGCGCAGCTCGAAGCCGCGTCCCTGCTCGTCGTACTCACGGGCCAGGTCGGCCAGGGCATGCTCGACCGCCGCCACCGGGTGCCCGGCGGCCGAGGCGAGCGTAGCGACGTCGAGCGGCTGGTCGGCCACCATCAACAGCGCCTCCAGCGCCGGACGCAGCTCGGCGAGCGCCACGTCGAGGGTCTGTGACTCAGTCATCGTCGTTCTCCTGCTCGGGGTCGTCTGGCTCGGATTCCATTGGCTCGGACCCGTCTGCCGCCGCGCGCGCGTCCTCGGCCGGGGTGCCCTCGAACTCGTCGACCTCGAAGTCGTCGGCCTCCCCGCCGGTCCAGCGCACGGTCAGCTCACCCAGCGCCGTGACCTGGTCGAAGGCCACCGCCCCCTCCCGGAACAGCTCCAACAACGACAGGAACCGCGCAACGGTGGTGAGCATGTCCGGAGAGTCGCCCACCAGGGCGCGGAAGGTCATGGTCCCCGAACGACGCAACCGGCCGGCGACCAGGGCGGCCTGCTCGCGCACGGACACCGCCGGCGCGTGGATGTGGCCCAGTGACATCTCCGGCTCGGGCTTGGGCTCCAGCGCGCGCGCCGCGAGCTCGGCGAACTGGTCGAGGCCGATCCCGATCAGCACCTCGGGCAGCAGCCCGGCGTACCGCTCCTCGAGGCCGACGGAGCGTGGATGACGGAGTCCCTCCGCGGCCAGGCGGCGCTCCAGCACCCCGGCCACCTGCTTGAACGCCTTGTACTGCAGCAGCCGTGCGAAGAGCAGGTCGCGCGCCTCGAGCAGAGCGAGATCCTCCTCGTCCTCGACGTCGCCCTGTGGCAGCAGCCGGGCCGCCTTGAGGTCGAGCAGCGTCGAGGCGACCACCAGGAAGGACGACGTCTGCTCGAGGTCCCAGGCGCGCCCGAGCGTCTTGACGTGGGCGATGAACTCGTCGGTGACCTTCGAGAG
>DASUQN010000187.1:0-9471 GCA_036280515.1 Intrasporangium sp.
CGAGTACCTGACGGTCGGCCGAGCACGACACCGCAATCGCCACCGTCAGCGAGGCGCCGTGCCGCGGGAGCCGCACCACACGCACGTCGTGGCAGAAGTACTTGCCGCCGAACTGCGCCCCGATGCCGAACTGCCGGGTCAGCTCGAGCACCTTCTCCTCGAGCTCGACATCGCGGAATCCGTGCGCCGTCATCGACCCCTGCTTCGGCAGCGTGTCGAGGTACTTCGCCGACGCGTACTTCGCTGTCTTCAAAGCGAACTCGGCGCTCGTGCCGCCGATGACGATGGCGAGGTGGTAGGGCGGACAGGCTGCGGTCCCCAACGAGCGGAGCTTCTCGTCGAGGAAGCGCATCATCGCCTCCTCGTTGAGGATCGCCTTCGTCTCCTGGTAGAGGTAGCTCTTGTTCGCCGAGCCGCCCCCCTTGGCCATGAACAGGAACTTGTAGCTCGTCTCGTGACCCGGCGCGGTGTCGGCGTACAGCTCGACCTGGGCGGGCAGGTTCGAACCGGTGTTCCGCTCGTCCCACGTCGTCACCGGGGCCATCTGCGAGTAGCGCAGGTTGAGCCGCGTGTACGCGTCGTAGACCCCGCGGCTGATCGCCTCCTCGTCGGCACCGGGAGTCAGGACCTGCTGGCCACGTTTGCCCATGACGATCGCCGTGCCGGTGTCCTGGCACATCGGCAGCACGCCTGCAGCCGCGATGTTGGCGTTCTTGAGCAGGTCGAGGGCCACGAACTTGTCGTTGTTGCTCGCCTCGGGGTCGTCGAGGATGTTCGCGAGCTGCTGGAGGTGCCCGGGCCGCAGGTAGTGGGCGATGTCGTGCATCGCCGTCTCCGTCAGCAGCCGCAGCGCCTCGGGGTCGACCTCGAGGAACGTGCGTCCGCCGGGCCCGTCCACCGTGCGCACCCCCTCGGTCGTGAGCAGCCGGTACGGCGTCTCGTCGCTGCCGATGGGCAGCAGGTCCTCGTAGGCGAACTCGGCCACAGAGGTCTCCTTGGGTCTTGGGCGGGCTGGGAGGAGGCTTCCGTATGCCGCTCAGCTCAGCGGCATACGGACATGCCCTCCCAGCCTAGTTGCGCTGGGAGGGCACGGCCGTGGCCGGGTCAGCCCTTGACCGCTCCGGAGGTCATGCCTCGGACCATGTACCGCTGGAGGGCGACGAAGACGATCATCGGGATGATGATCGAGATGAAGGCGCCGGCGGTGAGCAGCTCCTGCCCCTGGCCCTGCGTGCCGAGGAGCTGCTGGAGCTTGACGATGACCGTCGCGTTGTCCGCGTTGAGGAAGAGCTTGGCGACGAGCAGGTCGTTCCACACCCAGAGGAACTGGAGCGTCGCGAACGCCGCGATGGCGGGGATCGACATCGGGAAGACGAGCCGCCAGAACGTCTGGAAGTGGGTTGCTCCGTCGATCTTGGCGGACTCGACCACGCTCGCCGGCAGCGTGGTCATGTAGTTGCGGAGGACGTAGATGCACAGCGGCATGCCGAAGCCGGTGTGCAGCAGCCAGACCGCGATGTACTGGCCGGAGATGCCGAGGCCGCGCGGACCGAGCAGGTTGAGCATCGGCTGGAACGCGACGTGGATCGGCACCACCATGACGGCGATGATGAGCAGGAAGAGAACCTCCTTGAAGCGGAACCTCATGAACGTGAACGCGTAGGCGGCGAAGGCCGCGAACATGATCGGGATGATCGTGGCGGGCACGGCGACAGCGATGCTGTTGACGAACCCGGCTCCGAAGTCGTTCCCCGTCCACACGCCGGTGTAGTTGCTCGTGGTCCACTCCGACGAGAAGGGGTTGAACAGGGCCGTCCACCACCCAGACGAGGCCGCCTCGTCACGGCTGCGGAACGACGTGACGAGCAGTCCGATGGTGGGGATCGACCACAGCAGCGCCAGGACCGTCATGACGACGATCGAGAACGGGCTGAGCGGCCGTCCGTCCTTCATCAACCTGCGGCTCATCGGTTCGCCTCCTCGTTGCGGAAGTGCCGGATCTGGAACCAGATGAGCGGGATCACCGCCAGGAGCAGGACGACGACGATGGCCGTGGCCTGCCCGGCCTCGCTCGCACCGAACAGCTTGTTGAAGAAGAGGTTCGCGATGACGTTGGTGTTGTAGGCACCGTTGGTCGTGACGTAGACGATGTCGAAGACCTTGAGCACCGTGATGAACACCGTGACGAAGACGGTGATGATCGTGCCCATGATCTGCGGGACGACGACCCTCCAGAAGATCTGCCACTCGGAAGCACCGTCGATCCGTGCGGCCTCGAGCGTGTCCTCGGGGACACCCTTGATGGCCGAGCTGAGCAGGACCATCGCGAAGCCGGCCTGGAGCCAGATCAGGATGACCATGAGCAGGATCGAGTTGAGCTTGGCCGTCTCGATCTGCAACCAGGCCTGGGGCTCGCCGCCGAGTCCTACCCAGATGGCGTTGAGCAGGCCGGTCTGCGCCTGACCGGGGTTGTTGTACGCATAGATCAGCAGCCAGATCGCCGAGGCGCTGACGGCCGAGATGGCCATCGGCAGGAAGATCAGGCTCTTGGCGACTTTCTCGCCCGAGGCGGACAGCTTGTCGGCGAGTACCGCGACGACGACACCGAAGGCGACGACGACCGCGGGGACGATGAGCAGCCACAGGACGTTGTTGATGATCGCGTTCCAGAACTCGCTGTCGCCGAAGATGGTGCGGTAGTTCTGCAGCCCGACGTAGGCCGTGCTGTCGGAGTTGGCGAACGAGTAGTTGATCGACTGGAACGTCGGATAGATGAGCATGAGGGCCACGAAGGCGAAGCCCGGCACCAGGAAGGCGTAGGGGATGACTCCCTGGGTGAGCCGCTCCGGCAGCCCCTCGACGAACATGTTGAGGAACCAGAAGAGCAGGGCCGCCCCGCCGACACCGGCCACGATCGCGAGCAGGCCAATGACGATCTTGTTGCCGAACCGCTCCGGGTAGTAGCCGAAGGCAAGGAAGAGATTGGCCAGAGCCCAGATGACCACCGCCATCCCGACGAGGCCGATGATGATCTTGCGCGGACGGGCCCGGAGCGCCGCGTACGCCTCGTCTGGCGCAGCGCGCTGTGGGGGAGTGACGGTCTGCGTGGTCATGACTTCGGCCAGCTCGCCTCGATGTTGTCAGCCGTCTCCTTCGAGGACTGGCCGTTTTCCCACTTGATCAGCTCGGACCAGAACGTCCCCGAGCCGACCGCCTTGGGCATGAGGTCGGACCCGTCGAAGCGGAAGACGCCTGCCTTCGCGACGATGTCGGCGACCTGCTTCGTGGTCTCGTCGGGGTAGAGGGAGCTGTCGAACGTCTTGTGCGGCGACAGCCAGCCGCCGGCCGTGGCCCACTCCTTGCCGAAGTCGGGCGAGGCGAGGAACTTCATGACCGCCTGTGCGTCCGGGTCATTTCCGTTGAACAGTGCCGCCATGTCTGCCGCACCGACCATCGCCGTCCCGTCGAAGCCGTTCTCGAACTGCGGGAAGCCGAAGACCCCGACCTCGTCGGCGAGGTTGGCCTGCACGTTCTTGGGCAGGAACGAGGTGACGAAGTTGCCCTGACGCTCGAGGAAGCACTGCGGCGGGCTCGCGAAGGCTGGCAGCATGGCCTCGCCGAAGGGAGTGCTGAGCACGCCCTTCGGGCCGCCGAGCACGTAGCCGTCGCCCTTGGAGATCTTCGCGAACTCGTCGAACGCCTGGATGATCTTCGGGTCGTTGAACGGGATCTCGTGGCTGGTCCACTGGTCGTAGACCTCGGGTCCGTGCATGCCCAGCACGTACTGCTCGATCCAGTCGGTGCCCACCCAACCGGTGTCCTGAGCGGACTCCCAGCCCATGCACCAGGGCGCTGTGCCACTGGCCTTGATCTCGTCGGCGACGCCTTGCATCTCCGTCATCGTCGCCGGTGCCGTCGAGTAGCCGCCCGCGGCGTACGCCTTCTTCGGGTACCAGACGAGGCTCTTGCCGGCCAGTTTCATCGGGGCGCCGTAGACCTTGCCGTCGGACCGAGCCGAGTCGAGCAGGCCCGGGACGAGCGAGGAGTCGAGCGCGTTGACGTCAAGGATCGAATCGAGGGCCTGGACCTTGTTGTCGACCGCGAACTCCAACAGGCCACCCGGCTGCGCGAAGAGCCCGATGTCAGGGGCGTCGCCGGAGTTGACCTTCTGCTTGATGGTCGTGGCGAAGTCTCGGTCGGCCACGTACTGGATGTCGATCCCGCTCGACTGCTCGAAGGGGGCGAGCGCTGCGAGGAAGTTCTTCTCCTCGTCGCCACCGAAGGTCCCGAGCATGGACACCTTCTTGTCGTTGTCGGCGCTGCCGCCGTCGACGAAGCCACCGGTACCGGCTGCCCCTCCGCCCCCGCCCGAGTCGTCGCTCGACAGACACCCCGCCATGAGCGTCATCGCGAGAACGGCCCCGCCCGCCATCATGACTCGTTTACGGTTCCCGCTCATTCGCCACTCCTCGCCTGAGTTGTGCACTTGGACCGCTTTGTCCCGTGACGTGAGTCACCTCACATGCCTCATTCCTACCGCGTGTGGGAGACAGAGACCAGTAGGCGTGAGCGAAACGTTGTGAAGCGGCAGCACGGGGAGGCCGCGGTCGAGCAGGAGCGAGCCCAGCGGCATACGGCCGGCTTGGGGTTGCGCTGGCCTCAGGCTGGGCTCAGACGCAGACTCCGTCGGTGCACTCGTGGTCGAACAGCGCCTTCGCCAGCACTGTCGTCATGTCGGCGGGGCTGGCCGCGCCGTAGAAGTCCGAGAAGGAGCCCCGCGAGATCTTCTGGAGCGCCGCCGCGTCGACGTCCGGGCCGATCCCGATCGTCGTGATGGCGATGGGCTTCTTGGGGTCCGTGGCGTTACGGATGTTGGCCATCAGCTGATCCAAGGAGAGGCCGCCGCCCGGGTCCTCGTTCTTGCCGTCCGTGAGGATGACGACGGCGTTGACGCGCTGCGGGTCATAGTTGGCCTGGAGCTTCTGGTACGCCGCCCAGATCGTGTCGTAGAGACCGGTCCACCCCTCGACCTCCTTGTTCAACGAGGCGGCGGCAGCGGCCATCCGGCCCCGGTGCTGCTCGTCCGAGAGTGTGCCGATCGGCACGATCTCCTTGTAGTCGGCTCCGTTGGGCCCCTTGTCGCTCGAGAAGACCCAGAGGCCGAGCTTCGTGGACCCGGGCAGGGCGTTGAGCGCGATGCCGGCCGCCTCCTGGGTGATCTTCACGCGGGTCGTGGGACCGACCTTCTCGTTCATCGAGCCGGAGACGTCGAAGACGGAGAGGAGCTGGAAGTCGGTCGTCGCGGACTGCCACACGTCGGTGGCCGCGGCCACCTGGGCAGCGTTCGGAGACGCACTGGCCTTGATGTCGCCGATGCTGCCAGGCGGCGTCGGCAGGGTCACCGGGACGGCAGTGGAGCGCAGGCCGAACGAGGCCATCATCTTGGCTGCCTCCGGCGTGCTCAGGTACTCGCGGAGCGACTCGATCCCCTCCCGGCGCGCCGGGTCCTCGGAGGTGGTGACGAGGCTGTACTCGTACGAAGGGGTCCCCTCGGAGGGGACGACCGCCACCATCTGGTTCTTCGGGTTGAACCGGTTGTGCTGCGCCAGGGAGGCCTCCGACGTCGGGAAGGCCAGGGCCTCGTCCGGCTTGGTCAGATACGTCTCGAAGAGCTGGTCATCGGAGGAGGCCATCTGCTGGGCCAGCTTCGGAATGATGACCCGGCCCTGCTCCTTGCTGAGAAGCGGCAACGTCGTCGAGAGGGTGAGCATGCCGGCCGTCGTGCTCCTGGGGTCGCTCAGGCGGATCGGCGTGTCCGAGGCAACGAGCTCGAGCCAGGCTGCCTGGCCCTCGAGCTGGGCGGCCTCGGACTTGTCCATGGCGATGACGAGGGCGCTCTTGGCGAACGGCGCCACCTGCTCCAGGTCGACCTTGGCGACCTTGTTGACTCGCTCGACCCAGAGCGGGGAGTCGGGGATCCAGGCGTCGGGGCGCTCCGGCTGCTGCTCGCCCAGACCCAGCATGGCCTCGACCGGCTTGCGGGCGAAGACCTCGTAGTTCACGCAGGGCGAGTCGGGCAGCTTCTGGTAGGCCTTGGCGAGCTCGCGCGCCGCGCGCTGCATCGAGGGGGCAGCCCAGAGAGTGACCGGGGTCAGCGTGTCGCAGGTCTTGCCGGAGGGGCTGGCGACCGGCGTCGAGGCGGGCGAGGCGTCCCGACCGATCCACCACGTCGCACCCCCCACGACAACTGCGACGAGAGCCACGATGGCGGCGATGGCACCCACTCGACGTCGCCGACGGGCCGCGGCGATCTGGGCCTCGAGCGCCTTCCGTGCCGCCCTGGTCTCACTGAGGGTCTGGTCGTAGGGCGTGGAGGGACGCTGTGGAGGTGGAGGGTTGGTCAACGGGGATCCTTACATGAGAACGCCCCGGGGGCGGGCGTCACGAGGAGAATCACCGGCAACCTAGCGCGGGATTCGCGGTCGATTGTGGCTTGTGACCGCCGGTCTTGTCGAATGACGCGTCAGCCGCCGACGAGATCGGCACGCGTCGGAGCATGGGCCCCCGGATGCCCCACCGTGAGCCGACTGGTCGCGATCGCCCGCTCGAGCGCGGGCACGACCGCCGCGAGATCCGCACGACCGAGTCGGTCGCGGGCCGCCGGGCCTCCCGCAAGGCCCGTGTCGAGCAGCCCGGAGACGAGGCCAGCCATGAAGGAGTCCCCGGCTCCGACCGTGTCGACGACCGTGACCGGGGGAACGGGCGCGACGTGCGTCTCACCGGTCCGGGTCAGCCTGAGCAGGGCCCCTTGGTCGCCACGAGTCACGACGATCACGATGGGGCCGAGTCCCGCCCAGTCCCCCAGCACGTCGTCCACCGCTTCCCCGGGGCGCAGCCACGCCAGGTCCTCCTCCGACACCTTGACGACGTCGGCGAGCGCGACGCACTCCTCGATGATCTGTCGCGCGTCGACGGGATCACCCATGAGCGCGGGCCGGACGTTGGGGTCGTACGAGATCGTTGCCGTCCGGCGCGACATCCGCAGCGTGTCCCGAACCGCGCTGCCGCCGGGCTCGAGCACCGCCGCGATGCTGCCCGTGTGCACGTGGTCGTAGTCCGTCAACCCGGGTACGGCCGCCAGCTGCCACTCCAGCTCGAAACGGTACGTCGCACCGCCGGTGCCGTCGATGGTGGCGTGCGCCACGGAGGTGAACGGGGCGCCCTGCGACCCGGGTGTCAGCTCCACCCCGCGCTCATGGCAGTGATCCGCGATCCGGTTGCCGTGGTCGTCCGTCGCGATCCACGTCGCGAGGGAGACCGAGTGGTCGAGGGCGGCCAGGCCGACGGCGACGTTCGCGGGGCTGCCGCCCACGTGCTCGACCGTGCCCCCGTCGTCGCCGGTGCCGCCAGCATCCTCCGTGCGGCCATCGCCGATGGCCACGGCATCGATGAGCGCCTCGCCGATGACGAGCGTGCGGCCACCGCGCGCGCTGTCGAGGGGGCGACGGTCGGTCACGGCCCCGGCCTTCAGTCCTCGATCATGTCGGCGCTGCCGAACCAGCCCGGACGGCTGAAGTTGTGCTCGCTCTCGATGGTGCGGATCGTCCCGCTGCGGGAGCGCATGACGAGGGAGTTCGTCCGAGCGGAGTTGCTGCCGTAGCGGACGCCGCGGAGCAGCTCGCCGTCGGTGACGCCGGTCGCCACGAAGAAGCAGTCGCTCGTGACGAGGTCCTCTGTGGACAGGACGCGGTCGAGATCGTGGCCGGCATCGATCGCCTTCTGCCGCTCCTCGTCGTCCTTGGGCCAGAGCTTGCCCTGGATGACCCCGCCGACGCACTTGATGGCGCAGGCGGCGATGATGCCCTCGGGGGTGCCCCCGACACCCAGCAGCAGGTCGACACCGGTGTTGGGCCTGGCGGCCATGACCGCACCAGCGACGTCGCCGTCGGTGATGTAGCGGATGCGAGCCCCCGTCGCCCGGACCTCCTCGGCGAGCCGCTCGTGCCGGGGCCGGTCGAGCATGACGACCGTGACGTCGGCCGTCGTCTCGCGCTTCGCCTTGGCGACACGGCGGATGTTCTCCGCGACGGGGAGCCGGATGTCGACGACGTCGGCGGCGTCAGGACCGGTTGCCAGCTTGTCCATGTAGAACACGGCGGACGGGTCATACATGGCGCCGCGATTGGCGACGGCCATGACGGAGATGGCGTTCGGCATGCCCTTGGCCGTCAGCGTGGTCCCATCGATCGGGTCGACGGCCACGTCGTACTCGAGCCCGCTTCCGTCGCCCACGTGCTCGCCGTTGAACAGCATGGGGGCGTTGTCCTTCTCGCCCTCGCCGATGACGACGATGCCATTCATGCTCACCGTGGAGATCATGGCTCGCATGGCCTCGACGGCGGCCGCGTCGGCCTTGTTCTTCTCACCCCGGCCCACCCAACGGCCACCCGCCATCGCCGCCGCCTCGGTGACACGCACGAGTTCGAGGGCAAGGTTGCGATCGGGCGGGCTGTGCTTCATCGGGTCCTCCGGATCTGCGGCGTCGCGGTCGGCGCCAGCCTATCGGGGCGGCGGGACCGGTTTGGAGGGTCCGCAGGACTCGGGGACGATGGTCCCATGACCGTCCCGGAGACCGTGTCGACGACCGACGCCCCGCGCCCCAGCCGCTACTCGCTGGGCTCGCTTCCGAACATGCTTCGGTCCCTGTTGTTCATCGGTCTCCTCGTCGCCGGTCTCGTCGCCCTCGTGCCGCGGATCGACGAGGTGCACCGTCCCGCCGTCGACGCCCTCGCGAAGGCACGGGCCACGATGGCCCAGACCGGAGTGCCGCTCGAGCAGCCCCAGGGCCTGGGTGAGGGCTGGGTGCCGACCGTTGCGACCTACGCGCCTGGGACGGAGAAGGTCCCGACCTTCACCACGGTGTGGGAGACGCCAGCGGGTGGCGACATCGCGCTCAAGGAGGCGACCGACGTCACCGACGGCTGGGTCGCCCGGTCCGTCAACGATGGGGCGCGCGACGGCTCGGTCAGGGTCGGGGACCGCACCTTCGAGCGCTACGTCTCCCGATCCGGGACGCAGCTCAGCTACGTCGAGCGCGCGGCCGGCTCCGACCCGACCACGCTCGTCGTGACGGGCACGACGGCCGAGGACGAGCTCCAGGCCTTCGTGGCGGCTCTGCGCGAGGTGACGCCCGCATCCTGACCGCCCGGTGTGATGGGGTGAAGAGGATGCCGTATGCCGCTGGGCTCGCTCCCGACACACCTGACCTCCCGCATCGGCCGGCCACCGTCGAGTGTGCAGCTCGCGCCTCGCACGACGGGGAGCGCCGGCCAGGTCAGGCGGTTTCGTGGCCGTCGGCAGGGGCGCTCTCACCGGGGCTGGCGGACGCTTCGGTGGCGCGCTCGATCTCGGCCTGGGCGCCGTCGAGCCAGCGCGAGCAGTGGGCGGCCAGGGCCTCGCCGCGACGCCACA
>DASUQN010000188.1:0-6192 GCA_036280515.1 Intrasporangium sp.
CTGGCGACGGACCCGCGCGACGGAGCTGGTCCAGAAGGAGGCCGCCAGCCCGCGCGTCGACGTGCGAGTAGTCACCGACTCGACGGCGTACCTGCCGGTCTCCGTCGTCGAGAAGCACCGGATCGAGGTGATCCCGCTCCACGTCGTCGTCGGAGGCCAGGAGCTCGTCGAGGGGCGCGACATCAGCGCGGCGCAGGTCGCTGCGGCCCTGCGTGAGTACACCATCGTCACGACGTCGCGCCCCAGCCCGGCCATGTTCGCCGAGGTCTACGCGCGGCTGGCGGACGAGGGCGCGACACACGTCGTGTCGGTGCACCTGTCGAGCCAGATGTCGGGGACCTACGAGGCCGCCAGCCTGGCTGCGACCGAGGCGTCGGTCCCCGTCGAAGTGATCGACAGCGAGACCATCGGGATGGCGATGGGGTACTCCGTCGTCGCTGGGGCGAAGGTCGCCGCTGCCGGTGGCGAGCTCGACGCGGTCGCCGCGGCGATCCGGGAGCGGCTCGGCCCGTCCGGCGTCCTGTTCTACGTCGACACCCTGGAGCACCTGAGGCGCGGGGGGCGCATCGGGGCCGCCTCGGCGCTGCTCGGGTCGGCCCTCGCGATCAAGCCGATCCTCGCCGTTCGCGGTGGGCGGATCATGCCGGTCGAGAAGGTCAGGACCTCGTCCCGCGCCGTGGCTCGCATCGAGGCCATGGTGCTCGACTACGTCACCAAGGGTGGTGTGATGGTTGAAATCGCCGTCCACCACCTCGATGCCGCGGTGCGAGCCGAGCAGATCGCCGAGCGCCTCCGCAGCCGCCTGCCCGGGTCGCCGGAGGTGCTCGTCGTCGAGCTCGGGGCGGTCGTGGGAGCGCATGTCGGGCCGGGCACCGTGGCCATCGCGATCTCGCCGCACCCGGGCGAGCCACTCCGTGCATCGGCCGCGCCCCCAGGGCCGTGAGCGCCGGCACCGTCGCGGCCTGGGTCGGAGGAGTGCTCGGTGCCTTCCTCCTCGGGTCCGTCAACCCGGCGACGATCATCGCCCGGATGCTCGGCAAGGATCTGGCCGCCTCCGGGTCGGGGAACCCGGGCGCCACCAACGCGGGCCGTGTCCTCGGGCGCAAGTGGGGCGTTGTGGTCCTGGTCCTCGATGTCCTCAAGGGGCTCGTCCCCACCTTCCTCGCGGGGCAGTGGTTCGGCGCGCACGCCGCCTACGCCGTCGGTCTGGCCGCGATCCTCGGCCACATCTGGTCGCCCTTCCTCCGGGGGCGTGGTGGCAAGGGCGTCGCCACGACGCTCGGGGCGATCCTCGGCGTCCACCCATGGGTCGCGCTCGTCGCGGTCGGGGTCTTCGCCGTGGCCGTGATGGTCACCAGGTGGGTGGCCGCGGGCTCGATCTTCGGCGCCATCGCAATGATCGTCATGGCCGTCCTCGTGCTGGCCGGCCGGGCACCCGGGGACGTCTGGACCGGCTGCTGGCTCATCGGCATCGCCCTGGTCATCCTCTGGCGGCACCAGAACAACGTCATCGGCTGGTGGCGCCAGCGCCGCCTCCGCTGACTCTGTCGTCCACCCGGATCAGAGCCCCCGATCCGTGAAGGCTCGCCCACCTCCCAGCGTGGGTGGTCATTCACGCAGTCGACGCGGGCACGCGGAAGCGAGCCCAGCGGCATACGGCATCAATGCTTGTCGCTGAGTGTGAAGGATGGGGCCGGACCTATCCCGCTCAGATCAGAAGACGATCGTGCGGCGACCCGAGAGGAAGACCCGGCTCTCCGCGTGGTCGCGTACCGCTCGGGACAGGACGCGCCGCTCGACGTCGCGGCCGATCGCGACGAGCCGCTGCGGCGTCTCTGCGTGGGTGACGCGCACGACGTCCTGCTCGATGATCGGTCCCTCGTCGAGGTCTGCGGTGACGTAGTGAGCCGACGCCCCGATCAGCTTCACCCCGCGGTCGTGCGCCTGGTGGTAGGGCTTGGCTCCCTTGAAACCCGGGAGGAAGGAGTGGTGAATGTTGATCGCCCTGCCGGCGAGTGCCTCGCAGAGGGAGTCCGACAGGATCTGCATGTAGCGGGCGAGGACGACGAGCCCGACGTCCTCCGCCTCGACGATCTTGAGCAGCTGCGCCTCGGCGTCGGCCTTGGTGCCCTCGGTGACCGGGATGTACAGGAACGGCAAGCCGTAGTACTCGACCAGGCCGCGGGTGTCCTCGTGGTTGGAGACGACGCCGACGATGTCGATGGGCAGGTCGCCCGACTTCCACCGATAGAGCAGGTCGAGGAGGCAGTGGTCGAACTTGCTCACGAGGATGAGTGTCCGGCAGCGTTCCTCGGCGGGCCGCACGGCGAGGTGCTGGTGCTTCACCGCCGCGGAGGCGTCGATGGCGTCGAGCACGGGCTGCACGTCCGCCGCGTCGGCGTCGAAGACGGTCCGCATGAAGAACAGGTTCGTGTCCTCGTCGGAGTACTGCTGGTTCTCCAGGATGTTCGCGTTGACGTCGAGGAGCGCGGCTGAGACGGCGGCCACGATGCCGGGACGGTCGTCGCAGGTGAGAGTCATGATGTGCCGGGCCATCCGAGGATTGTTGCTCAGCCCGGGCGCCGGCTCCCAATCGGGGTGGCGCCGTCTCGGGGAGTGACCGTCCACATCCTGTCGGGGTGGCGGGTGCCGTCCACAGTGGTGCGACCGGCCCGGCTGGGAGGGTGGGTGGCCTGCCTACCTTTCCCGTATGCCGCTGAGCCGAGTCCGCACGAGCCCTGACCTCGAGCGCGTGGTGCAGGTCTTGGGAGGGCGCGTGGTGGAGGAGGGCAGGTCCCGAGGGAGGCGCGGCGGCTGGGTGCCGGCGCCGCCCGGTGTCGTGGAGGGGCCGATGCGGCAGCCGGAGCCCGACGTCATGGAGGTCGTCGACCTGGGACCCGGCGCGGCCGACCTGGAGGAGCAGCTGCGCCGCGCCCGACGGCCGTCGCTCGTGTCGTTCCCGGCGACGCTGCGGACCGGGCGCGTGTCGGTGAGCAGCAGCGCCGTCGTGGCCGTGCTCGCGCTCGTCGTCGCGCTGGGTTGTGCCTTCGTGCTGCGGATCCTGTGGGCCGAACGCGCGGCCGAGGGCGCGGCCCTGCCGGCGGCGCGGGTAGCTGGGACGTCTGGTCAGGCGGTGACGGGCGGGCCGGACGGGCCGGACGGACCGGCCACGCCGGAGGTCGTGTCGAGGTCTGCGCCCATGACGGCTGCGGGTGCGACGCCGCAGGCGGAGCTCGTCGTGCACGTCGTGGGCCAGGTGGCCAGTCCCGGCCTGGTCCGGCTCAAGGCGGGTGCCCGCGTCGCGGACGCGATCGAGTCGGCCGGGGGCGCGACACGGGCCGCCGACCTGACGGTCATGAACCTCGCCCGAGCCCTGGTCGACGGCGAGCAGGTCTTCGTCCCGAAGCCGGGGGAGGAGCCGCCTGCGGTGCTGGCGCCGCAGGTGCCGGGTGGAGCGGCTGCCGGGAACGGATCCGGGTCGGCTGGCGGACCGGCAACCGGCGTGGTGAACCTCAACACCGCCGACCTCGACGCCCTCGACTCGCTGCCCGGGGTGGGTCCGGTGCTGGCACAGCGGATCGTCGACTGGCGCACCGAGCACGGCCGGTTCACGTCGGTCGAGGAGCTGGGGGAGGTCAGCGGGATCGGTGACAAGATGCTGAGCGAGCTCCGTCCCAGAGTCACGGTGTGAGCCGGACGGCGGCGCGGACCCTCCGGGCGGACGGGCCGGACGAGGTTGTCCAGGTTGCAAGGCGGCTCGACGCCCGGCTCCTCGTCCCCGTCGTCGTTGCTTGGCCGGTCGTGGCATTCGTCGGACTCGTCGTGCCGACGACCGGGGTGTGGTGGTCGGCCCTGGCGGCGGGGCTGGGCTCGGCGCTGATGGTGCAGTCGCGGGTGCGATCCTCCGGCCGGAGGTTGCTCGCGCTGACCTTGGCGGTACTCGCACTGACCCTGCTCGCGGTGGCGGGCCACCGGACGGTGCGCGACGTAGGCCCGCTGGCAGACCTCGCCGAGGCACGCGCCGTCGTCACCGTGCGCGGGGTGATCGCCACTGAGCCGGTCGTCGTCGGCGGACCGCTGTTGGCGCCTGGCGCGGGCGCAGCGGGCCAGCGCGAGGGTCCGACCCGTGACCCCATCGTCGTGGTCCGGCTGGACGTCAGGGAGGTGGAGGGACGCGGGCGGGTCACCGAGGTGAGCGCGCCCATCCTCGTCACCGGAGACCAGTCCTGGGCAGAGCGGAGCTGGCACGAGGAGGTCGAGGCGGTCGTGCGCCTGTCCGCCGCGGATCCGGGCGACGATGTCGTGGCCCTGGCCCGACCCAAGGGAGAGCCGACCGTCACCGGCAGGCCCGGCCTGGTGTTCCGGGCGGCAGACTCCGTGCGAGGTGACTTCCGGGCCGCGACGGCGGGCCTGACCCCGGACGCTCGCGGCCTCGTGCCGGCCCTCGTCATCGGGGACACGAGCCGGACGCCACCGGACCTCACCGAGGCCATGCTCGACACCGGCCTGAGCCATCTCAGCGCTGTCTCGGGGAGCAACGTGACCCTCGTCCTTGCGACTGCGCTCGGTCTGTGCCAGCTGCTGGGCGTCCCTCGGCGTGGCCGACCCTGGGTCGCCCTCGGCGTGCTCGTCGGGTTCGTCATCCTCGCCCGACCGGAGCCGAGCGTCATCCGGGCCGGGGTGATGGGGGCCGTCGGGTTGCTCGCCCTGTCCACCTCACGTCGGCAGGCGGGTGTGCCGGCGCTGTCGGGGGCGATCATCGTCCTGCTCGTCTGGGACCCGTGGCTGGCTCGGTCCTACGGCTTCGCCCTGTCGAGTGTCGCCACCCTGGGCCTGCTGCTCTTCGCACAGCCCTGGGGGCGGGCCATCGCGCGAGGTCTCCCCGGGCGCCTCGCCTGGTTCGGGCCGGTCCTTGCGGTGCCGCTTGCCGCTCAAGCGGTCTGTGGGCCGATCGTGGTCCCGCTCCAGGGCAGCGTGTCGCTCATCGCCGTCCCGGCCAACCTGCTTGCTGCACCGCTCGTGGCTCCGACGACGATCGTCGGTGTCGCCGTGGCGGTCCTGTCCGTCGTCTGGGTTGGTGGTGCGTCGTGGCTGGCCTGGCTCGCGGGCGCCCCGGCACAGGGCATCGCCTGGGTCGCGAGGACCTGCGCCGAGGCGCCCTTCGGCAGCATCGACTGGGGCGACTCCGCTGTCGCTGCGGTGCTCCTCGCCGTCGTGACCGCAGGTGTCATCGTGGTCTGGCCCTGGGTCTGGCGGCACGTCCGGCTCCGTCCCCTCCTGGTGATGGCCCTCGTCCTCGTGGTGACCGCTGCCGCGACACCGACGAGCGTGGCGTACTGGCCACCGCCCGGCTGGGTCTTCGTCGCGTGCGACGTCGGCCAGGGTGACGGCATGGTCCTCAACAGCGGCATCCGTGCTGGCAGGGGGCACGCCGTCGTCGTCGACGCGGGTGGGGACCCTGCGCTCATCGACGGCTGCCTCGACCGGCTTGGGATCGAGGTGGTCGACCTCGTCGTCCTCAGCCACTTCCACGCGGACCACGTGGCCGGGCTGGCGGGAGTGCTCGAGGGCCGGACCGTGGCCGAAGCCAGGGTCTCGACGGTCATCGAGCCGGAGTTCATGGCGGACCAGGTCGCCGAGCTCGCGTCGGCCGCGGGCGTCCCGGTGCGCGAGCTCCGCGCCGGTGACGTCATCAGGGTGGGCGCGATCACCGCTGAGGTGTGGTGGCCGGCGCGCCACATCAGCGAGGGCTCCGTGCCCAACAACGGCTCGGTGGTCCTGACCGTGAACGTGCGCGGGGTCGCCCTCCTGCTCGCCGGCGACATCGAGCGGGAAGCCGCCGCGCAGGTCGTCCGGGCGGCGCAGCGCGAGCAGGAACGCTGGGGTCAGGTCGACGTCTACAAGGTGGCGCACCATGGCTCGAGCAACCGGGACGACCGGCTCCTCGACCTGATCTCGGGGCAGCTCGCGATCATCAGCGTCGGCGAGGACAACGACTACGGGCACCCGGCGCCCTCGCTGCTGCACGCCCTCGAGAGTCGGGGCTTCGACGTCTACCGGACCGACCTGGAAGGAGATGTCGCGGTCGTGGTTGATGCCGGTGGACGGCTCACGGTGCGCACCCGCGACTGACCCGGGGGCACCCTCGCCCCATCGAGTGGACACGATTCGGGTCCGGGGGCCCACCCCACC
>DASUQN010000189.1:0-2512 GCA_036280515.1 Intrasporangium sp.
GGGAGCGCCTTCCACCAGGTCCGCATGCGAGGCGTCGACCTCTACGACGTCGACATCTCCGGCGAGATCCTGAACGTGACCATCAACGGCGTCGACGTCGCCCCGCTCATCGAGGCCGAGCTCGATCGACGGGATCCCGAGCGGGCGAAGGCCCTGCGGCCGAGCGACCCCGCCGGGTTCAGGGAGGCGTGGGACATCAACGAGCGGCGGTGGCGGGAGACGGTCGACCGCGCCCGACGGCTGCCGGCCGAGCTGCTCCACGAGTCGGTCCACGGTGAGTGGTCGTTCGTGGAGACGCTGCGCCATCTGGCCTTCGCCACCGATTGCTGGATGCGGCGGGCCATCCAGGGTGACCCGGCGCCGTGGCACCCCCTCGACCTGCCGTGGGACGAGATGCCGGACACGCCCGGGGTCCCGCGTGACCGGGAGGTCCGGCCGTCGCTGGACGAGGCGCTCGCGCTGCGGCACGACCGGATGAGGACCGTCACGGAGTTCCTCGACGACCTGACCGACGAGTCCCTGGCGGCGCACACGACGCCGGTCGAGGGGCCGGGGTGGCCGGAGCCGCGGAGCTATCCGGTGCGCGAGTGCCTCCTCACCGTCCTCAACGAGGAGTACCACCACCGGCTCTTCGCCGAGCGCGACCTGGCCGTGATCGAGTCCCGCGACGCGTAGGTGGACCGCGGCGGAGGGAGACCACTGCCGAAAGGGCCCGCTACTCGCCGGGGTAGCGCACGCCGACCTGGGCGCGGACCTCGTCCATCGTGGACATCACCCGCATCGTCGCGGCATGTGCCATGTAGGCGCTCTCGCGGTCACCCGACGCGAGACGGCGCGCGAACTCGGCCGCCTGGTAGCTGAAGCCGCGGATGGGTGCCGGCAGGCCGGCCGGTCGTTCGGCGAGGACCGTCCCGTCGAGGGTGAGCAGTCGGAGCCAGGTCGGTGAGTAGAAGGGGCCGCCCACGTCGAGGCGGGCCTCCGTCCCGACGATCTCGGCGGTGCAGGGCGTCCGGGTGAGCATCGAGCTCGTCAACGCGGCGACGGCGCCTGTCGCGTAGGCGAGGACGACGCCGACCGTGGCGTCGACACCCCGGTCGCTGAGGGAGCCACGAGCGGCGACCGAGATCGGCGGCCCGAGCAGATGGTCGGCGAAGGACACGGGATACACGCCGAGGTCGAGGAGCGCACCGCCGGCGAGCTCCGGTGCGGCAAGCCGCTCCGGGCCATGAGGGTGGAGCTGCTGGGAGTGGTCGGCCCGGACGAGCACGAGGTCGCCGAGCATCCCCGCCTCGACGACCTGGCGGATGACGTCGTAGTGGGGCAGGTAGCGGGCCCACATCGCCTCGGCGACGAGCAGGCCCTGCGACGTGGCCGCCCGGATCACGGCCCGAGCCTCCGTGGCGTTGCGGGTGAAGGCCTTCTCGACGAGGACCGGCTTGCCCGCCCCGATGGCCAGGAGCGCGTGGTCATGGTGCTCGGAGTGCGGCGACGCGATGTAGACCGCGTCGACACCATCGTCGCCGACGAGCTCCTCGTAGGACCCGTAGGACCGCGGGACGCCGTGCTTGTCGGCGAAGGCCCGGGCCCGGTCCTCGCTGCGCGAGCCCACCGCGACGACGCTCGAGGCCGTCCCGGCCCCCACGGCCATGGCGAACTCGTTGGCGATGAAGCCCGGGCCGAGAATGCCCCAACGGATCCCCGGGGCCTCGCGGGGGTCCGGGACCCGTGACTCGGGCAGGGACCGGACCTCCACCGCGCCTCCAGCGCTCATCCGCGCACGTCCCACAGGTGATGGAGGACGTCGTGGACGAAGTACCGCCCAAGGGTCTCCGCCGTGAAGGTCGACCCGTCGCTGCGGATCCCTGGCCACGAGAGCTGCTCCTCCGACGGTCGGGCGAACGACTCCGCAGCGGCGTCGAACGCCGCCGCGAGCTCGCCCCGGAGCACATCGGGGTCGGCGCGCCAGTACGCCTTCTCCTCGGCGGTCGCGTCCTGGTCCCAGTTCGCGAAGCGCACGGCCGCACCGCCCCCGTCGAGGATCTGCTCGAGCCGGCCTCGCATGACGTCACAGACGTCACGGACGTGCGCGCAGTACTCGAGCGGCGACCAGACCCCAGCCGACGGCCGAGCGCGCACGCCAGGCCGAGCGAGCACAGCGGCATACCTGCTCTTGGCGTCGAGGAGGATCTCGGTCACTCCGTCGGGACGGACGTCGTCCGGGTCCAGGCCGCAGTCCGGGCAGGGTCTCGTCACGACCCACGTCCAGTCGGCGGTGTCGGGCGTTGCCGGGCCGGGGTCCGAGGGCACCGCGTTCACGTCGCTCATGCCCACAGCGTAGGACCCGGCAGGGGCGCCCCTCGCGCTCCGCTAGATTCTTCGGGTGCTCGAGGACTACCTGCCATGGATCATCGCCGGCGCCGTGGTTGCCGTCCTGGTCCTCGGGTCGATCCTCGCGCTCCGTCGGGCTCCCGGGTCGACGGCTCGCCTCAGGCGACGTCGCTCCCGGCCGAGT
>DASUQN010000190.1:0-3508 GCA_036280515.1 Intrasporangium sp.
TTGTCTGCTGGTCGCCCCCATCACGCCAGCCCCCCTAGGCCGGACCGGTGACAAGGGTCACGGCCGCAGCACCCGCGTCGCCCCGCTTGCCTGCGCTTCGATGGAGGCGAACACCTCGGGGGCCGTCGTGTACTCGGCGAGCCGGTTGCGCTTGCCCACGCCGTGGTAGTCGCTGGCACCCGTCACCAGCAGGCCGAGCCTGCGGGCGAGACTCAGCGCGCGCTCGACTTCGGAAGGCCCGTGGTCGCGGTGGAAGGCTTCGAGACCAGCGAGCCCAGCGGCATACATCTCCTCGACGAGCGCGTCGGTCACCGTCTCTCCCCTTGTCCTGGTGAACGGGTGGGCGAGGACGGGCACGCCGCCCGCTCCGCGGACGAGCTCGCACGCGCGCACCGGGTGCGGCGAGTAGTGCTTGACGTAGTAGGGCGACTCGTTGGTGAGCCACTCGGCGAATGCCTCGTCGCGGTGCCGGATCGTCCCGTTGGCGATGAGCGCGTCGGCGATGTGTGGGCGGCCCGGCGTCGCGCCGGGCGCCACCTGGTGGAGCACCTCGTCGTAGGTGATCGGTATCCCGTCGTCAGCCATGAGGGCGACCATGCGCTCGAGCCGCTTGGCGCGCGACTCGCGGGCCCTGGTGAGCTCGCCCATCAGGTCCACGTCGCGCGGGTCCGTCAGGTAGGCGAGGAGATGAATCGACCCGTGGTGCCAGGTCGTGGAGATCTCGATGCCGCGCACGAGGGCGAGGCCGTGGTCGCGCGCAGCCGCCTCAGCCTGCGCCCAGCCCGCGACGGTGTCGTGGTCGGTGATCCCGAGGACGTCGACGCCCGCTTCTCGTGCGGCGATGACCAGCTCCGTGGGGGTGTCGGTACCGTCGCTCGCCGTCGAGTGCGTGTGCAGGTCGATGACGGGTTCGGCGACGGTCACGGAGGCCAGCCTATTGGCGCAGCCCCGTGGGCCACCGGCATGCGCGCAACACACCGGGAGCGGGAAGCGCGGCGCGGGGAGGGCGGGCGGCCGGTCAGGCCTCTTGGCCCGGCGTCGACCCCGGCCAGTTCTTGTCCGCCTCCGGCACGGGCCGCCCCGGCTGCTCGCCACCGCGCGCATCGAGGTAGTTCTGCTTCGGCACCATGACCTTGCGGCGGAAGATGCACACGACCTTGCCGTCCTGGTTGTAGCCGACCGTCTCGACGTGGACGACGCCCCGGTCGTCCTTCGACGTCGACTCCCACTTGTCGAGGACCGTCGTCTCGCCGTAGATCGTGTCGCCGTGGAACGTCGGCGCGACGTGGCGCAGCGACTCGATCTCGAGGTTGGCGATCGCCTTGCCGGAGACGTCCGGGACGGACATGCCGAGCAACAGCGAGTAGACGTAGTTGCCCACGACCACGTTGCGCCCGAACTGCGTCGTCTCCTCTGCGTAGTTCGCGTCCAGGTGCAGCGGGTGGTGGTTCATGGTCAGCAGGCAGAACAGGTGGTCGTCGTACTCCGTGACCGTCTTGCCGGGCCAGTGCTTGTACACCGCGCCGACCTCGAACTCCTCGTAGCTGCGACCGAACTGCATGCCGTCCTCCTGAGACCCACCACGTGCGAAAGCGAACGGGCACCAGCCTGCCGGACCCAGCGGCATACAGACATGGCCGTATGCCGTGTGCTTCCTCACGCTGCCCGAACACTCACCGGGTGGGCGGAGTCCCCGGGTCCACTCTGGGCAGCTCGCCCGTGTCGGACAGGAGCGGCACGATGACCGCAGCCGAGGCGGACGGGTTGGACGGCAGACGCGTGCCCACGGCCCGTCCGATCGTGATGCCGTGCCGCCGGGCGAGGAGCAGCGCAGCGAGGTACGTGCCGAGGGAGACGCCCGCGGCGAGCCCCAGCCCGAGCCCGAACGCCTCGGCCAGCGTCGGCAGCCCGGCGGAGAAGCCCAACCCGTCAGGCTGGGTGACGATGAGCGAGATGCCCTCGTAGGCCTTGCGGCCCGGGAGGAGCGGCACGATGGCGGCGGTGGTCACGGCGAGTGCCGAGATCTGGGCCCGGCGCGCCAGTAGCCGGGCGGCGAAGCCGATGACGAGAGCCGCCAGCGCCGACGACGTCACGGCCCCGGCCTCCGCCCGCTCCCCGACGGCGACGATCACCCAGCCGAGGGCAGCCGCTGCGCCTGCGGCCGCCACGGCACGACCGGTGGAGTACGACGAGACGCCGAACGCGACGGCGATGACCACCGCGCAGGCGACCTGGACGAGGACGTTCTCGCCGAGCAGGGTGCGGGAGCTGATGGCGATCGGGTAGCCGAGGCGCTGTCCGACCGCAAGGACGATCGAGATGCCCACGGCTATGCCGAGCGAGAGCACGACGACCTCGAAGGCCCGCGCCCCGGCCGTGACGTAGTAGCCCTCGAGGGCATCCTCCCCGGCGCCGACGATCGAGAGTCCGGACAGCAGCAGGACGATGCCCGACGCCACGACGAGCGATGGAGAGACGTCGCCGAAGAAGGTGATGCCCGCCGACTGCCCGACCACGATGAGCGTCGCCACGATGGTCGGGATCGCCGCGCCGACGCACTGGGAGAAGAAGGATGCCACCCCGACCTTGCTGAGCCCGTCGTTGACCCGCGTGACGACGGCAGCCGTCAGGAAGCTCAGCAGGACGATGAACCACCCCCCGCCGAGCAGCCCGGCAGCGCCGGCGGCGAGTGTCGCGCCGGCCACGGTGACGACCCATCGCCGGTACGGGTGCGGCGCGGTGAGGGCCGCGTCGAAGCGGACCCGCGCGTCCTCGATGTCGATGGGGTCACGGCTGAGCGCCACGACGAGGGCGCGCAGTCGCTCCAGCCGCGTGTAGTCCTGGACGCGGAAGCGCACGATCCGCATGACGGTCATCGGGTCAGCGTCCGGCCCACGATGGTAGGAGACGGTCACGGAGGTGTAGGTGACGTCCACGTGGACGCTGGCGAGTCCGTAGGCCCTGGTCAGCATGAGCACGGTGGCAGTGACGTCAGCCGCAGCCGCACCGGTGGAGAGCATCGCGACGCCGGCGCGCATCGCGAGATCGATCACGGCCTGGGCGGTTTGGCGGTCCACGCCGTCCGGTGAGCGCCACAGGGCGATCTCGTCGGTCGGCGGCCCGCTCGGCCGGAGGGCTCGTCGGGTGCTCGCCCGGAGGGACGGGAGCGAGCGCGGCGAGGAAGACCTGGCGGTCGGCCGGCGTGGTCGGTCGCTGGGAGGCACACCGAGACTGTATTGCCGTTGCACGCCGCGGGGCCGGGCCAATCGGTTTCTGCGGTGACGGCTCGACGTGGAAGCATGGACAGGTGATGAGCGAAGAGCAGAAGAAGAGCCCCAACCGGGCCCGGCCGACGACCGACGAGTTCCGGGCCTTCGTCGCGTCCGGCTGGGCTCCCCGCCGCACCGACCTTCCCGAGCGCTCAGAAGTGGCGCCGTATGCCGCTGAGCGCCGTGCCGCTGTCAGCGCGGCCTTCCCGGGTGAGCGCCTCGTCATCCCGGCCGGCGGC
>DASUQN010000191.1:0-2865 GCA_036280515.1 Intrasporangium sp.
CCGTTGACGATGCGGCCGTATGCCGCTGAGCCCGCTCCCAGCCGGGCCGGGAGCGGGCTCAGCCGGTCTGCTGGCTGCTAGGACTCGCCGCCGGCGTTGCCGGACGTGCCCGCGGTCACGTCGTCGAGGCGGTACCGCTGCGCCGCCTGCTTCGGGACGTCGGCTGAGACCTTGCCCTCCGCGGCGAGCAGCTGGAGGGTACGGACCGCCATGGACGGGCCGTCGATGTGGAAGAAGCGACGAGCGGCGGGACGGGTGTCCGAGAATCCGAAGCCGTCGGCGCCGAGCGTGGCATACGTCCCGGGGACCCACTCGCGGATCTGGTCCTGCACGGCTCGCATGTAGTCGGAGACGCCGATGACCGGACCCTCTGCGTCCTGGAGGCACTGGGTCACCCATGGCACGCGCCGCTCCTCATCGGGGCGGAGGAACTCCTGCTCGTCGGCCGCCAGCCCGTCCCGGCGCAGCTCGTTCCAGGACGTCACGGACCACACGTCGGCCGCGACACCCCAGTCGTCGGCGAGCAGCTGTTGCGCCTCGAGCGCCCAGGGCACACCGACGCCGGAGGCGAGCAGCTGAGCGCGGGCCGGCGTGTGCTGCCAGCCCTCGGTCTGAGCGACGGACAACTTGTACATCCCCTTGAGGAGGCCCTCGACGTCGACGTTCTCCGGCTCAACCGGCTGCACGATCGGCTCGTTGTAGACCGTCAGGTAGTAGATGACGTTGGCCGCGTCGCCCGACTGGCCCTCGCCGTACATCCGGCGCAGCCCGTCCTGGACGATGTGCGCGATCTCGTACCCGTACGCCGGGTCGTAGTGGACGACCGCCGGGTTGCTCGAGGCCAGCAGAGGACTGTGCCCGTCCGCGTGCTGCAGCCCCTCTCCGGTCAGGGTCGTGCGCCCAGCGGTGGCACCGATGAGGAAGCCGCGGGTCATCTGGTCGGCAGCCGCCCACAGGCCGTCACCGGTGCGCTGGAAGCCGAACATCGAGTAGAAGACGTAGACCGGGATCATCGGCAGGCCATGGGTCGCGTAGGACGTGCCCGCAGCGGTGAACGCAGCCACCGACCCACCCTCGTTGATGCCCAGGTGCAGGATCTGGCCCTGCTCATGCTCCCGGTAGGCGAGCATCAGCTCGGCGTCGACCGGGGTGTAGTTCTGCCCGTGGGGGTTGTAGATCTTGATGGTCGGGAAGAACGCGTCCATGCCGAAGGTCCGCGCCTCGTCGGGGATGATCGGCACGACCCGCTTGCCGAACTCCTTGTCGCGCAGCAGGTCCTTGAGCAGCCGGACGAACGCCATCGTGGTGGCGACCTCCTGCTTCCCCGAGCCCTTCTTGACCTGGGCGTAGGCCTCGTCGCCCGGAAGCTTGATCGGCTCGAAGTCGACCTTGCGGCGGGGAAGCGTGCCCCCGAGCTTCCGTCTGCGGTCGATGGCGTAGCGGACCGTCTGGTGGTCGGCGCCCGGGTGGTAGTAGGGCGGACGGTACGGATCCGCCTCGAGCTGCTCGTCGGTGATCGGGATGCGCAAGGAGTCACGGAACTGCTTGAGGTCCTCGAGGGTCATTTTCTTCATCTGGTGCGTCGCGTTGCGACCAGCGAAGTGGGACCCGAGCCCGTAGCCCTTGATCGTCTTGGCGAGGATCACGGTCGGCTGGCCGGTGTGCTCCATGGCGGCCTTGTACGCCGCGAAGACCTTGCGGTAGTCGTGGCCACCTCGCTTGAGGTCCCACCAGATCTGGTCGTCGGTCCAGCTCTCGACCATCTTGAGCGTGCGCGGGTCGCGCGCGAAGAAGTGGTCCCGGACGTACTTGCCGTCGTTCGCGCGGAACGTCTGGTAGTCGCCGTCGTTCGTCTGGTTCATGATGTTCACGAGCGCACCGTCGCGGTCAGCCGCGAGCAGCGGGTCCCAGCCGCGGCCCCACACGACCTTGATGACGTTCCAGCCCGCGCCCCGGAAGAACGACTCGAGCTCCTGGATGATCTTGCCGTTGCCACGCACCGGGCCGTCGAGCCGCTGCAGGTTGCAGTTGATGACGAAGGTGAGGTTGTCGAGCTCCTCGCTCGCCGCGATCTGCAGGACGCCTCGCGACTCGGGCTCGTCCATCTCACCGTCGCCGAGGAAGGCCCACACGTGCTGCTGGCTCGTGTCCCGAAGGCCGCGTTTGTGCACGTACTTGTTGAACTGCGCCTGGTAGATCGCGTTCATCGGACCGAGGCCCATGGAGACGGTGGGGAACTCCCAGTAGTCCGGCATCAGCCGAGGGTGGGGGTAGGACGGAAGGGCCTCGATCCTGCCGTCGACGAGGTGGCTCTTCTCCTGCCGGAAACCGTCGAGCTGAGCCTCGGACAGCTGCCCCTCGAGGAAGGAACGCGCGTACATGCCGGGAGAGGCGTGGCCCTGGAAGAAGACCTGGTCGCCGCCGCCGGGGTGGTCCTTGCCCCGGAAGAAGTGGTTGAAGCCGACCTCGTAGAGCGTGGCCGCCGACGCGTAGGTCGAGATGTGGCCGCCCACGCCGATGTCGGGCCGTTGGGCCCGGTGGACCAGGACCGCGGCGTTCCACCTGATGTAGCGCCGAAACTCCCGCTCGACCTCCTCGTCGCCGGGGAACCACGGCTCGAGCTCGGGTGGAATGGTGTTGATGTAGTCAGTAGCCGTCAGCGACGGGACTCCGACCTGCTTGGCGCGCGCTCGCTGGAGGAGCCTGAGCATGACGTAGCGCGCACGCGTTCGACCCTTCTCGTCGAGGACCGCATCGAGGGACTCGAGCCACTCCTGGGTCTCCTCCGGATCGATGTCCGGGAGCTGACTGGGAATGCCGTTGAGGATGGGGCCGGCCTCGGCTACCACGATCGTGGATCCTTTC
>DASUQN010000192.1:0-4772 GCA_036280515.1 Intrasporangium sp.
GTTTGCCTTCATTTGTGTCCGGGACGCACATGATCGCGAGCGGGACCGGTTCATAGTCTTCCGGCATGCCCGACGCCCGCAACGACGCTCGCGACGCCCCAGGATCTGCCGCGCCCCTCCGCGGGACGGGCCCCTCCACGGCCAATGGCCCCATCGACCTGAACGGCAAGACCGCGCTCGTCACCGGGGCCGCCAGCGGCATCGGCGCCGCCATCGCTCGGGCGCTGAGCAGGGCGGGGGCCAAGGTGCACGCCGTCGACCGGGACGAGGCCGGGCTGGCCGAGGTCGCCCAGGAGTCGGGGATCAGCCCGGTCGTCGCAGATCTGGCCGACCTCGATGGCCTCGCGGGACTGCCCACGGCCGTCGACATCCTCGTCAACAACGCCGGAATCCAGCACGTCAGCCCCATCGAGGAGTTCCCGCTCGAGCGGTTCGACTTCATCCTCGATCTCATGCTGGTCTCCCCGTTCCGCCTCATTCGCCAGTCCCTCCCCCACATGTACGCGCAGGGCTGGGGTCGGATCATCAACATCTCCAGCGTCCACGGGCTGCGCGCCAGCGCCTTCAAGTCGGCCTATGTCACGGCCAAGCACGGACTCGAGGGACTGTCCAAAGTCGTGGCCCTCGAGGGGGGCCCGCATGGCGTGACGTCGACCTGCATCAACCCCGCCTACGTGCGCACCCCGTTGGTGGAGAAGCAGATCGAGGACCAGGCTCGGACGCACGGCATCTCGCCGAGCGAGGTGGTCGACAAGATCATGCTTTCGCCCGTTGCCCTCAAGCGGCTCGTCGAGCCGGACGAGGTCGCTGCCCTGGCGCTGTTCCTCTGCGGCCCCGCATCCGCCTCCGTCACCGGCACGTCCTTCGTCATGGACGGCGGGTGGACGGCTCACTGAGGGATCACGGCGGTCCGCGGTGCATCGCCCCAGTGCCGCCGTGCCGGTGGCCTTGCCTAAGATCAGCCCCGTGACGACGACCCCGGACACCTCGACCGAGCAGGTCGTTCACCTGCTCGAGCTGCTGGCGTCCGGCGCCACCGTCGCGGAGGTCGCCGGCGCGGACGCCCCGTCGGTCGGGCGCGATCTCGCCCTGCGCATCGCACACACCCGTGACGTCCACCAACGCCGTGAGGCGGGGCTCGCAGCATTGCTCGACACGGCCCGCGAGCTCGCCACGGAGCACGACCCGGCCCAGGTGCTCGAGGCGATCGTCCGCCGGGCCCGGCACCTGCTCCAGACCGACCTGGCCTACCTGACGCTGTACGACCCAGTGGCCAAGGACACCTTCATGCGGGCCACGTCCGGGTCGGTCTCCGCGGCCTTCCAGTCCGTGCGCCTGGCCTTGGGCGACGGACTGGGCGGGCTCGTCGCATCGACCCGGAAGCCGTACTGGACCGCGGACTACTTCTCCGACGCCCGGTTCCAGCACACCCGTCCGATCGACGGCGCCGTGGGCGAGGAGGGGATCGTCGCCATCTGCGGCACGCCTCTCATCGTCGAGTCAGAGTTCGTCGGAGTGCTCTTCGCAGCCAACCGCACCGCGCGGCCGTTCACCCGCGAAGAGGTGGGCCTCCTGGGCAACCTGGCGACCCTCGCGGCCGTGACGCTGGTCCAGACCCGGGCCCTCGCCGACGCCGAGAACGCCGTCCGGGCGCTCCAGCAGGCCCACGAGACGGTGCGCCAGTACGCCGCCGGTATCGAGAAGGCCGCTGCGGCGCACGACCGCTTCGCCGCCCTCGTCCTCGGTGGAGGTGGGATCGAAGGCATCACACACGCGGTCGCCGAGCTGCTCGGTGGCTGGGCGGTCCTCGTCGACGAGGGCAGCTCGGTGCGGTCCGCGACGGGGCCGGCACCGGACCTCGTCGACGGGCCGGGATTCCAGGAGCTCCAGCGGAAGGCAGGCGAGGCGGGTGGACGCATCGTCCACGCCGACAACACCTACGCCGTACGGATCAACGCAGCCCACGAGCAGCTCGGCACGCTCTTCATCGGTGAGGTCGGCGACCTCAGCGACTCGGACTGCCGCACGGTGGAGCGCGCGGGCATGGTGACGGCGCTCGTCCTGCTCTTCGAGCGCAACGCCGCCGATGCGCGGCAGTCCGAGCGGAACCGGGTCATCTCCGACCTCATCGCGGGCCGGGGCGGCGACGCCGAGCGCGTCCAGCTCGCTCGGGCGTGGGGCTTCGACCCCCTCACCGAGTTCTGTGTCCTCGTCATGCGCGGGGAGGACCGGGCGGCGAACCGCGCCCTCGTGATGTCGGCGAGCACGGCCACCGGCGAGGGCTCTCTCGTCGGCTCGCACGACGGACACATCGTGGCACTCGTCCCGGGGAAGGATCCCGACGCACTCGCGAAGACGGTTGCCGCGCGCCTCAGTCGGAGGTCACCAGTGACGGTGGCCGGCGTGGGACCAGTGACCGGTGTCGACGGGATCTCAGGTGCCCACGAGGAGGGAGCCCGGACGGCGAGAGCCCTCATCGCGCTCGGTCACCGTGGGCACGGGGCGGCCGCCACCCAGCTCGGCTTCGCCGGCCTCATCGTCGGCTCCGACCCTGACGTCGCCGAGTACGTCAAACGGCTCCTGGCGCCGGTCCTGGACTACGACGAGCGCCGGGGCACGGACCTCGTGGGCACTCTCGAGGCGTACTTCGCGGCCGGATCAAGCCCGCGCCACGCCGCCGCGAGCCTGCACGTCCACGTCAACACCGTGTCGCAGCGGCTGGAGCGAATCGGCGCGTTGCTCGGCGCGACCTGGCAGCAGCCGGAGCAGGCCCTGGAGCTGCAGCTCGCACTGCGCCTGCGCCGGTTGCTCGCGCAGGACTGACCTCCGGCTGCTGGCCTGAACGAGCGCCTCGACCAGCCGCCCGACGGGCTGTGCTCAGGGCGTCAGGCCGAGGTGGCGATCGATCCCGTCGGCGATCGCCTCGATGCCGGGAGCGTCCAGGATGACGTCGTAGTGGTTGGCGTCGACCGGGGTGACCGCCACCGCATCCGGGACCCCGAGCGCGGCCAGCCGCTGCTCGTCATAGAGGCCCTGAGGCTCGTTGAGCAGGCCACGGCGCGCCCAGACGAGGTCGATCGGCTTGCCGAGCTCCGCGGCTCGACGCACCGCGGCGTGCGTCAGCGGATCGGCCAGGATGTCCGCGCCATCGGCACGGACGGCCTCGAGCTGGCAGGAGCTGCGCCACTGGCCACCCTCTGCCTCGTCCTGCACCAGGTCGTGGGTGAGGTACTGCCGGACCGCATCGCCACTGGCACTGCGCAGGGCCGGTCCCAGACTCGGATGGGCGTCCCAGAAGGCGAGGTAGTCCTCGACACTGTCGAACCGCATCGCGAGGCGGTCCATGGCCGGGCCGATGACCGCCGTCAGGGCCGCATCGATGTCGAGTTCGGCTGGCGCCGGGATGGCCAGTCCGCCGTCCACCAGCACGGCGCCCGAGAACCGCTCCGGGTGGGTGGCCACGGCCAGGGCAGAGACGAAGGCGCCCATGGAGTGACCGACGAGCAGCGGCGCGGCGGCGAAGATGGAGGCGATCGAGCTGAGGTCCTCGACGTGAGCCGCCAGTCCGTACGGCCCGGGCACTCGTCGGCTTCCCCCGCGGCCGCGAAGGTCCGGCGCGAGGAAGCGGACGGCGCCCCGTCCGTGGCGCCGATCGATCTCATCGGCCACCCGCCGCCAGGACAGGCCGTTCGCGGTGATCCCGTGGACGGCCACGACGACGGGAGCGCCCTCCCGGGCCTCGCCGACGGTGAGGTCGTGGATGGCGAGGCTGCCGATCGGCTGCTCGATGACGAAGTCGGGGGCGATGCTCATGTCGCGCGGCCTCTCCTGATGAGCCGGCCCCCGAGTCCCGTCAGGCCGGCCGGTGCGAAGTAGACAATGATGATGAAGAACAACCCGAGGATGAAGAGCGGTTCCGACAGGATCTGCTGCACCACGTCCGGCAGGGCGTCCAGGAAGCCCGCGCCGCTGATCTCCACGAGCCGGGCGTCGGCATAGTGGTAGAGGAAGCCGCCCAGCAGCGCGCCCCACATGCTGCCGGCTCCTCCCAGCACGACCATGATGAGCAGAGCCAGCGTGAACTCGGTCGTCGTCACGTGAGGGTTGGAGCCACCGAGGACGAGGGCATGGACGATCCCTCCCAGCCCGCCGAGGACGGCACCGACGACGATCGCCAGCAGCTTGACCCGGTAGGTGTCGAAGCCGAGCACTGCAGCGCGAGCCTCGTTCTCGCGGACCGCAGCCATGGCGTGACCGGCCCGCGAGCGCACGAGGAGCGTCACGACGACGAACGCGACGACGACGAAGCCGAGCGCGAGCCAGTAGCGGTAGGGCGCGTTCGCCACGCCGACGAGCAGCTCGGGCACCGCGCTCCGGTTGAGGGACTTGCCCTCCTCACCGCCAGTCAGGCCGCCAGCGTTTCGCATCACGATGATCGACGCCGCCTGGGCGAACGCCAGGGTCACCATGGCGAAGGCGATCCCACCGACCCGTAACGCGATCCCACCGACGACGAGCGCGAGCAGAGTCGTCACGCCCAGCGACACAAGCACGGCCACGGGGAGCGGAAGCGCCCAGTCTGACAGCGAGATCGTGAGCAGATAGCTCCCCGCGGCGACGAAGAGCGCGTGCCCGAAGCTGAGCAGTCCAGTCCGGCCGAAGATGACGTCGTAGCTGAGCGCGATGCCGGCGATGACGAGGCAGGTCGCGAGCAGCTGGAGGCTGCCCGGCCCGTTGACCCGGCCCGGGAGGAGGCCGGGCACCTCGATGGG
>DASUQN010000193.1:0-4611 GCA_036280515.1 Intrasporangium sp.
CGTCACCATGAGTCCGGCCGCGAGGGCGGAATAGCCCAGGCCCTGCTGGAAGTAGATCGTCAGCACGAAGAAGATGCCGGTGAACCCGGCGAAGAAGACGGCACTGACCGTGGCGCCCGACGGATACCCGGGCACACGGAAGAGCGCGAGCTCGACGAGCGGGCTGCGACCCCGGGCGGTGTAGGCGCCTTCCCACGCCACGAACCCGGCGATGAGGCCGGCCCCGAGAAGCCCGGTCCACCAGGGGAACGAGAACCCGTCGCCGCGGCCCCGCTCGATCAGCGGCAGCAGGAGCGCGGCGACCCCCAGTCCGAGGAGGCACACGCCGACCGGGTCGAGGTCGAGCCGCTCACCGTCACGTCGCCGGCGCGGCGGGGGCAGCCAGCGGAGCGCGAGCAGGACCGCCCCGACGACGATCGGCAGGTTGACGAAGAAGATCCAGCGCCAACCCGTCTCGACTCCGAGGAGACCGATGATGAGGCCACCGACGACCGGGCCGACCGCGGTCGACACGCCGATCGTCGCCCCGAGCAGGCCGAACGCTCGACCGCGCTCACGGCCCGCGAACAGCTCCTGGATGAGACCAGAGACCTGCGGGTTGAGCAGACCCCCGCCGACGCCCTGGAACAACCGGGCCGCGACGAGCACGCCGCTGCTCGGTGCGAGGCCGGCGGCCAAGCTGGAGAGGCCGAAGACGAGCACGCCGGCGATGAACATGGTCCGTCGCCCGATCGCGTCGCCCGTGCGCCCGGCCCCGACGAGCACGAGTCCGAAGGTCAGCGCGTAGCCAGAGACGATCCACTGGAGGTCGCTCTCGGTGGCCCCGACCCCGACCTCGATCGAGGGGAGCGCGACGTTGACGATGCTGACATCGAGCAGCGTCATGAAGCCCGCGACGAGGCAGACGGTCAAGGCGCGCCACCTGCGGGGATCCGGCTCGGACACGTCGGGACCCTACCCCGACGGACGGGTGGACGGGGCCAGCTGCTCCAAGAGCTCGAGGGCGACACCGAGGGAGCGGGCCGGCTCGGCCGTCGGCGAGACGACGTCCGGGCTGAAGTTCGGGTCGACGAAGACCTCGGTCACGCCCTGCTCACCGAGCATCTCGAGGTCCCTGTGTACCTGGTCGACGGACCCGGTGAGAAGGCGTCGCCGGCCATCCCGGCCCTTGCTCACTGAGCCGAGCCGGACGACGCCTCGCACGACGAACCGCAGTGCTCCGGGGTCTCGCCCAGCCCGCTCCGCAGCGGCGTGCACCGTTTCGATGTCCTGGCCGACGCGGCGCAGGTCCTGCCGGCTCGAGGTGACCCAGCCGTCGGCGAGGCGGCCGATTCTCTCGAGGGCCACCGGGGCGGAGCCGCCCATGAGCAATGGCGGGTGCGGCTGTTGCACGGGTTTCGGCTGGACGATGGCCTCCGGCACGTGGACGTACCTGCCATGGAAGCGCACGGGGTCCGGTCCCCAGATCGCCCGAAGGCATTCGACCGTCTCGACGGTGCGGCCCACGCGCTCTGAGCGAGGGACGCCGACGGCCTCGAACTCCTCTGCGGCCCAACCGAGCCCCAGCCCCACGTCAAGCCGTCCGTCGCTGAGGGTGTCCAGCGTGGTCAGCTGCTTGGCGAGAACGATCGGTGGGACGAACGGTGCATTGAGGACGGCTACGCCGAGGCGCACCCGTTGGGTGAGGGCTGCCGCATGCGCCAGCGTGACGACCGGGTCGTGGACGGAGACGTAGGTGGCGCCCCAGTCCCCCTGCGCCGGGTGGAGCAACCGCTGGAACGTCCACAACGAGGAGTAGCCGAGCGCCTCCGCCCCTCGCGCGACGAGGCGCACCGACTCGGCCGAGGACCAGGCGCCGGAGACGGGTAGCGCGAAGCCGAGGTCCATGCCGTCCACCTTCCTCGCCCTCCGCGCGCCGGCCCGTGTTGCCCGACGACCAGGGGCGTCGTGTTCAGAGAGTCGCGAGCAGGTACGCGAGCACGAAGCCAGCGGCCGTGCTCAGGGCGACGGCTGGGCCGCCCTTCTCGTACGCCTCCGGCATCAGGGTGTCCGCGAGCGACGCGAGCACGGCGCCAGCGGCGAAGGCGAGGGGAATGGAGATCGTCTCCGGTGTGGCGCTGGACAGCGGGCCGGCGCCTACGGCCACTGCCACTGTGAGCAAGGTCGCGCAAATGGCCCAGAGCCCGAGGATGTAGACCTTCGAGCGGCCCTGGGCGCGCATGGAGGCGCTTCCGACCAGAGCCTCCGGGAAGTTCGAGACGAAGATCGCGCCGAGCAGGGCGAGCCCGCCGGTGCCCTCTCCGAGCGACACTCCGAGGGCGAGGTTCTCCGGGACACCGTCGAGAGTCACGGCGGCGAGGAGTGCCAGGCCGGCAGCTCCGGTGACCGACGCCGGGGAGGGCGCCTTCTCCTCTGCCGCGGCATCGACGTCGAGCTTCTCGCTGCCATGGTTCTCCGGCCGATGTCCCTGTGCTGCTCGGTCGAGCCGCTGGCTCAGCACGGTGAAGACGACGGCGCCGACGAGCAGGCCGAGTCCGGCGCGCCAGAGGCCGCCCTGCTCGTGCGAGTCCTCGAAGAGCTCGAAGGCCAGGGCGGTGATCAGTGCGCCGGAGGCGAAGGCGAGCATTGCAGCGAGCACGCGTTTGGGGAACTCGAACAGCCCGCCGGCCAGGGCGCCCAGGACCAGGGCGCTCGAGCCGATCGCGCCGAAGACCAGCGCCTCACCCATGCGACTCCTCCCTCCACCGTGGCGAACCGTGCTCGCTCAGGTCTTCTCGTTGAAGCGGTGAGCGGCCTTGCGCCCCCATGACGTCAGGGAGGTCACGACCTTGGAGTCCAGGCGGCGCTCCGCCTCGTGTCCCTCGATCGTGCCGATCGTGCCGTCTTCCGACGGTCTCGGGAGGAGGCGGCCCGCCAGGCCCATGACCCTTGTCGTCGTCGCAGGCATGAGTCCGTGCACCCGAACGCCGATGTGAGTGAGGGGAGTGAGCAGGAGCATCGGCTTGCCGGCCAGGACCGCGTCGACCATCCGGCGTCCGGCTCGCTCCGCGTCGACGGCGAGGCCGGGCACCGAGGCTGCCGGGCCGAACCACGCGAACTCCTTCTCCCCGGCGAACTCGGCCCGCAGGTGGGAGCCGGTCCTCATCAGGCCCGGAACGATCGTCGTCGCCGTGACGCCCGTGCCCTGCAGCTCCGCGGCCAGCCCGTCGGAGAACCCGACGGCGCCGAACTTGGCCGTCGCATAGGGCAGTAGGTGGGGAGGTGACACCATGCCGCCGATCGAGGTGACCGTGCCGATGTGCCCGTGGCCGCGCTCGCGCATCCGCGGCAGCACGGTCAGCGCCACGTTGATCGGGCCCCACATCATGGTGTTGACCGCATCCTCGAAATGCTCGAACGTCATCGACTCCAGCGGGCCGACCCGGATGATGCCGGCCACGGTGATGACCGTTTCGATCGGCCCGACCGAGGTCTCGACGTCCTCGACCAGGAGGCGGACCGACTCCCGGTCACGCACGTCGCAGACTCGGCTCTCGGCGACGGCGGATCCGCCGAGCTGGGCGACCGCGTCGTGGAGGTCCGACTCGGTCCGCGCGGCGATGACGACGCGACGGCCATGTCGGGCAAGCTCCTTGGCGATGATGAGCCCGAGACCTCGCGAGCCCCCGACGACGAGTGCAACAGGTTGGGTGGTCATGGTCTCTCCTTACCCTGTCGACCGGTCCGGTGTCACCCGCAGGACGGCGGGCCTTCGCCTAGGCTCCGCTTCATGACGAACCGCCTGCACACGCTGTCCGTCGGCACGGCCGGTCCGCGCATCGCCTTCCTGCACGGGCTCTTCGGGCAGGGACGCAACTGGAACCAGATCGCCAAGGCCCTGGCGGGTCAGGGCGGTTCCGGTGCCCAGTGCCTGCTCATCGACCTGCCCGACCACGGCCGCTCGCCATGGACCGCGGAGTTCTCCTTCGAGGCCTACGCCGATGCGGTCGCCACGACTCTGCGGGCAGCCGCGCCCGGGGAGACGTGGACACTCGTCGGCCACTCGCTCGGCGGCAAGACGGCCATGGTCCTCGCCCTCCAGCACCCCGACCTCGTCGACCACCTCGTCGTCGTCGACATCGCCCCCAAGGACTATGGGTCGCTCGAGCGGTTCCAGGGCTACATCGACGAGATGCGCGCCCTGCCACTCGAGGAGATCGAGAGCCGGTCCGACGCCGAGGCGCGGTTCGACGAGCCGAACCCGGGGGTCAAGGCCTTCCTGCTCCAGAACCTGCGTTCGGACCGGTCCCACGGCCGCACGCGGTGGCGCTGGCAGGCCAACCTCGAGCTCTTCGCCGCGGATGCCGCGCTCGGCCACGACTCACGCATCGCGGGATGGCCGAACTCCGTCGACGCGCTGCCCCCCTACGACGGACCGGTTCTGTGGATCGCGGGCGGTGACTCGCCCTACATCCAGCCCGAGGACGGCGACACCATGCGGCGCTACTTCCCCTTGACCCGGCAGTTCACCATCAAGGGGGCGGGACACTGGGTGCACACCGAGGCGCCGGAGATCATCGTCGAGGCCCTCCGCCGCGTCCTCGCCCGCGCCACCTGACCCTCCCCATGAAT
>DASUQN010000194.1:0-4642 GCA_036280515.1 Intrasporangium sp.
CAACCAACCACCCAAACGAGCAGCCAGCCACACCCCCACAACGAGGTAATTGGCATCGATTTTTGACACGCTGTTGAGTTCTCAAGAACCGGACACACACCATCAACCAGCCAACACGACCAGCCTCCGGGGCAACCCTTCTACTTTACCCGCCGTCCTCGAGGGGGTCAAACTCGCGAACCACCCGGAAGGGCGGCCGAGCCAACCCGCCTGACGTCGGCGGAACCCGCGAGCACGTGCACCAGATCCTGGTGGTCCTGCTCGGAGGTTGTCTGCCCCGGGACCGGCCTACTTCGCTCGGCGATGCTCGCCGCCGCTGTGGCGTCCGTTCCTCCCTGTCGGGCTGACGAAGAGAACACTAGCCCGCGGCCGTCGTGAATGCCAAATCGCCCCGCCGGACACGCAAAAGGGGCGATCCGGACCCTCGCTGGGTCGGATCGCACCCTCCAGAGCAGCCCTCCAGAGCAGCCCTCCAGAGCGCCGATCAGCGCGCATCACGAGCGCCCCTTCGAGGGAGTTCAGGCTCTTCGCGCCGCAGCCAGGCTCTTGCGGCCACGTTTCAGCACGGCGACCCGGCCGTGCAGGAAGTCGTCCTCGGCGAGGACCAGCTCCGGATCGGTCACCTTGACGTTGTTGAGCGATGCGCCGCCCTCGCCGATGGCTCGCCTGGCCGCCTTGCGCGACTCGACCAGACCCGCGGCGACCATGGCATCGACGAACGAGGTCCCCACCCCGACGTCGGTGCCGGGCAGCTCGTTCGTCGCGTCGACGAGGATCCCGACGTCGAGCACGTCCAACTGCCCCTTGCCGAAGAGCGCCTCGCTCGCCGCCTGGACCGCGTCGGTCGCCGCCTGGCCGTGGACCAGGGTGGTGACGTCAGCCGCGAGGGTCCGTTGCGCGGCCCGACGGAACGGCTCCTCCTTCACCTGCCGCTCCAGCTCCTCGATCTCCGCCCGGCTTCGATCGGTCAGCGCCTTGAGCATCGCCACGACCGACGCGTCCTCGACGTTGAGGAAGTACTGGTAGAAGGCATAGGGGCTCGTCATGTCCGCGGACAGCCACACGGCGTTGCCCTCCGACTTGCCGAACTTGCGGCCGGATGAGTCGACGAGCAACGGCGTGGAGAGCGCGTGCACGGAGGCGCCTTCGGCCCGGTGCACGAGGTCGACGCCGGCCGTGATGTTGCCCCACTGGTCGCTTCCGCCGATCTGCAGGGTGCACCCGTGGGCGCGGAAGAGGTGCAGGTAGTCCAACGCCTGGAGCAGCTGGTAGCTGAACTCGGTGTACGAGATGCCCTGCTCGCTCTCGAGGCGGCGGGCGATGGCCTCCTTGCGGATCATCTGGTTGACCCGGAAGTGCTGTCCCACCTCGCGGAGGAAGTCCAGGGCACTCAACGGGGCCGTCCAGTCGAGGTTGTTGACGAGGATCGCCGGGTTGGCGCCCTCGAAGTCCAGCAGCGGGCCGACCAGCCGCTGGATCCGCGCCACGGACTCGGCAATGGTCTCCTTGTCCTGGAGGACGCGCTCGGAGTCCGGCTTGGGGTCACCGATGAGTCCGGTCGAGCCGCCGACCAGGCAGATGACACGGTGCCCGGCCGCCTGCATCCGCCGGAGCACGGAGACCTGGACGAAGTTGCCGAAGTGGAGCGATGGCGCGCTCGGGTCGAATCCGCAATAGAGCGTGACGGGTCCCTTCGCGAGTGCCTCGCGCAGCGCCGCCTCGTCGGTGGTCTGCGCCACCAGGCCGCGCCACTGCAGCTCGTCGAAGATGTCCGTCACGGGGATCGCGCTCCTCACGGTTCCGTCTCGTCAGGGCGGGTCTGTGTGCCCACCGCGTCACAGACTGCCCTACCGGGTGCTGGGCGGGCCAATGAGAAGGGAGCCCGTCCCAGATCACGACCACGATGCCGTATGCCGCTGGGCTCGCCGGGTGCCCGAACGCAGTCGCCGGGTCGCCGGCATGGAGACAATGGGTTCGTGAGCGAGAGCGAGATCGCCAGGACCACGTTCCTCGACCTCATGACCAGGGCAACCGACGGTGCGCTCCTTGTGGCCGGGGTCTATCTCGGCGCCAAGCTCGGGCTGTATGCGGCGCTCCGGGTCGCGCCGGCGACGAGCGCCGAGCTGGCGGCACGGACCGCGATGGACGAGCGGCTCGTGCGCGAGTGGCTCCACCAGCAGGCGACGTCAGGTGTGCTCATCGCCTCGAACAAGCCAGAGGGCTGGTCGTACGCCCTGCCCGCCGAGCATCATGCGCTCCTGCTCGACCCGGATGACCCGGACCGGGTCACCGGTTCGGTGCTCAGTATGGTCGCGGAGCTTCGCCAGCTACCCAGACTCCTCGAATCGTTCCGCACTGGTCGCGGCATCCCTTACGACGACTACGGCCCCGACGAGTCGACGGGGCAGGCGATGTCGTCACGCGGCCTCTACCGTGCGCGGGTCCCGCAATGGCTGGATGCACTCCCCGTCGCGCGCCGGCTCCGCGAGGAGGGAGGGAGCATCCTCGACGTCGGGTGCGGCCACGGGTGGTCGACCATCACCATGGCAGAAGCGCTGCCGTCGGTGATGGTCGACGGTATCGACCTCGACCGCACCTCCATCGCCGCCGCGGAAGTCAACCGACTCACCTCCCAAGCGGCTGACCGCGTGTCGTTCCAGGTCCGTGACGCTGCCGAGCTGGCCGGTGCCGGCTACGACCTCGTGACGATGTTCGAGATGCTGCACGATCTCTCGAGACCAGTCGCGGCGCTGCGCACCGCGCGAGCAACCCTCAGAGAGGGCGGCGTCGTCCTCGTTGCAGACGAGCCAACCGCCGAGGAGTTTCTGGGTGGTCCGGACGCGATGGAGGCCCGGCAGTTCGGCTGGAGCGTGCTCGCCTGCTTGCCCATGAGCCTGGTCGAGCCCGGCTCGGCAGCGACGGGCGCGGTGATGCGGCCCTCGACCCTGCGCCGCTACGCCGACGAGGCCGGGTTCAGCGGCGTCGATGTCCTCGGCCCGGCTGACCCCGACACCGAGTCGCTGCGGCTCTACCTGCTCAGGCCCTGACGATCGCTGCTCCGCTTGCGGACGACGCCGGGCCGGTACGAGGAGACCGTTGCGTCGCCCTCGAGCCAGAACCGCCACGGGAAGACCCGCGCGTCCCCGCCGGGACCGCTCACCCCGACCCGCGGGCCGGTCCGGATGCTCTCTCTGTCGACGTCCCCATTCGGGGCGGTCACGACAAGGTCGACCGGTTCGCCGATCGGGGGACGACAGAAGTCTCGTCCGGTCTCGTCGCGACCCAGGGCGAGCACCTGGCCCATCCGCCCGGGACCCCTGGCCCAGTCGCGCTGCGGAATGCCGGGTCGCCGCTCGCTCGCGAGCTGGTGGCCGGAGACGACCTCCCCGCCCCGGAGCAGCACGGCGGAGGCGCTGCCCTCATGGCCGACGACGAGGTTGGCGCACCAGTGGTTCCCGTAGGTGAAGTAGACGTAGAGGAACCCCGCCGGCCCGAACATGACTCGCGTCCGCGGCGTCGGTCCGCGGTACGCGTGCGACCCGGGGTCGATCTGGCCCGCATACGCCTCGACCTCGGTCAGTCGGACGGTCACCCCGGCATGGGTGACGTGACAGCCGAGAAGGTCCGGTGCGACCTCGAGGACCGGTCGCGCGAAGAAGGAGCGCGGCAGCCGGTCCGCGGCGCCACCGCGCACGGTGTCGTCGTTGGTGTAGGGGTGGGTCACGCGGTCAGACGCTACCCGCCGCCCACGAGCGTGCCGCAGCCACGGCCACCCGGGCCGACTCCAGCTGCTCGCTCACCCGGACCGGGGCCGTGCCCCCGACCGCGTCCCGTGAGGCGATCGAACCCTCCACGGAGAGGACGGACCGCACGCCGGGAGTCAGGTGCGCACTGATGCGGCCGAAGTCGTCGTCGGTGAGGTCCCACAGCTCGATGCCGCGTGACTCGCACTCACGGACGCAGGCGCCGGCCACCTCGTGGGCGACCCGGAACGGCACACCCTGGCGGACGAGCCACTCGGCGATGTCGGTGGCCAGGGCGAAGCCCTGTGGCGCCAGCGATGCCAGTCGGTCGGTGTGGAAGGTCAGCGTGGCGACCATCCCGGAGAAGGCCGGCAGCAGCACCTCGAGCGTGTCGACGGCGTCGAAGACCGGCTCCTTGTCCTCCTGGAGGTCCCGGTTGTAGGCCAGCGGCAGCGCCTTGAGCGTCGTCAGCAGCCCGGAAAGGTCGCCGACGAGCCGGCCGGCCTTCCCGCGGGCGAGCTCGGCCACGTCCGGGTTCTTCTTCTGCGGCATGATGCTCGACCCGGTCGAGTAGGCGTCGTCGAGCGTGATGAAGGAGAACTCCCTGGTCGCCCACAGGACGACCTCCTCGGCGATTCGCGAGATGTCAACCGCCGTCATGGCACAGACAAAGGCGAACTCCGCGGCGAAGTCGCGAGACGCGGTCCCGTCGATCGAGTTCTCGACGGCGCGGGCGAAGCCGAGGTCCCTGGCTACGACCTCCGGGTCGAGACCCAGCGATGAGCCGGCGAGCGCACCCGAGCCGTAGGGCGACGCGTTGGTCCGCGCGTCCCAGTCGCGGAGGCGGTCGACGTCACGGAGCAGGGCCCACACGTGCGCCAGCAGGTGGTGGGACAGCA
>DASUQN010000195.1:0-4651 GCA_036280515.1 Intrasporangium sp.
TCTCGAGAGCGAGCTTCCACCTCGAACCGGGATTCAGGTCTAGAGACCGTCGACGACGACCGCGGCCATTTCCATGCAGGAGTCGTGCGTCTTCCTGCTGATCTTGAGCGGGTCGAGGTGCAGGCCGGGCGTGAGCGCCGGGTCGTAGGGGATGTCGACGACGGCACGCACCCACTGCTCGAAGTGCTCACGCGTGTGGACACCGGCACCGACGTCGTTGCCCTTGGCGGTGGTGTGCGAGATCACGCAGACGGCGTTCTTGACCAGATCTCCCCGGCCCATCGCCACGAGCGCGTCGAGGTTCTTGGCCGCGACGACGGACGTGTCGTCCTTGAGCGACGTGGCGAAGACGAGCAGGTCCGCGTGCGATGCGGCCGCCAGCCAGTTCGGCGACAACCGGTTGTTGCCGGTGTCGATGACGATCATGCGGTAGAACCGCGACAGCTGCGTGTGCAGGTCCTCGAACTCCTGCTCGCCGATGACCCGCATCGCCTCGTCGTCGTCCGCGGACGCGAGCACGTCGAAGGACAGCCCACGCTGCTCACGGACCCAGTGCTCGAGCTCGGACGTGCCGGCGTTGGGGTCGGCCGCGATCTGCGGCAGCGCACCGAGGAGGTCGATGACGGTGCGGTGGTGGCTCTGCGACGGCGCTCGCATGCCGAGCGTGCCCTCGGTCTCGTTGTTGTCCCACGCCAGGACCGACCCCGACCGGTACCTCCCGAGGTAGCTGGCGAGCATCAGCGTGACGAGGGTCTTGCCGCCACCGCCCTTGGTGTTGATGACCATGATCGTCTTGCGACCCGACAGCGGCCTGGCGATCCGGTCGATGCGGTCCCGCTCGAGCAGCTCCTTGAGCCCCGGCCCCAACCCGAACGCGCGCCGCAGCCCGGAGTTGGCCTTGAGCTTCTGCCGCTCCCCCTTGGAGCGGACCGTGATGAGGTCGTCGGCGCTCGGCCGGTCGGAGCCCGCATGCGCAACCGGAGTGCCGTATGCCGCTGAGCTGGGATCCAGTCCCCGCTCGGCTGCCGCTGCGGCCACGTCCGGGTCGATCGCCGGCCGCGACGCGTACGCGCGCTCGGCCGCGGAGTGGTCACCCGAGTAGTGCACGCCGTTGGTTCGGTCAGAACCGGCAGGGACCCACCCTGAGTACTCCTCCGTCGACCGGGCGTCGGTATCGGCGTTGTTCTGCAGGTCGGACCAATGGCCGGTGTCGGGGTCGTAGCCCATCGCCGCCGACGGCTCCCAGGCCTCCCAGCCGGTCGCGGTCTCGACGCCCCTGGGCTCGCTCCCCGGCTCCCCGCCGTGGTCGAAGGAGTCGCCCCAATCGGAGCCGGACGCGGTGCTGCCACCCGAGTACTGCGAGAGCTCCTCGGAGGAGTAGAGGCTGTCGCTCGAGTCCGAGTCGGGCAGCTGCCAGGACGTGTCGTCCCACGTCGACGACCAGGGATCAGCGGTCTCGTCAGCCTCGGGCTCGGGGTCGATCGAGTTGCTTGCCGTGGGGAGTGGCAGGGAGAACCCACCCGGAATGGTGTTGTTTGCGGAGTAGCCGGGGATCCCCTGATCCTCGACCTTGCCGCCGTCTTCGTTGCTCATCGAGCACTCCTCGCTGGCCTAACACATGCACGTGCCCGTGCAGGCACGCGGGTCGATAGTCCCATGCTTCGGCGCCACGGCAAACCCAATCGTTACCAGACGAACACCGGTTCGCGACCTCCCACCAGCTGCAATGGAAGGCTGGGCGCCGTCTCCGGATGGGGCGTCGTCCGTGCTTGCCGGTTACGATGAGACGCCCGGAGCGCAGGCGGGAAGACAAGGAGACGGCGTGGGAATCATCAACCGGGTGGAGCATGGGCTCGCCAAGGCTGTCCACGGCGCCTTCGCCCGGGCCTTCAAGTCCGAGGTCCAGCCCGTGGAGATCGCGTCGGCCATCCGACGGGCCATGGACGACCGGGCCGCACTCCTCGGGCACGGGCGAGCCATGGTGCCCAACCTGTACACGATCGAGCTCAGCTCGACGGACTTCGAGCGGCTCGGCGACTACGAGGACGAGCTCTCCGACGACCTCGTCGCGGCAGCACAGGAACACGCCGACTCCCAGGGCTACCAGCCCGGCGGCCCGCTCGAGGTCGTCCTCATCGAGGGCGAGGGCCTGGAGACCGGCGTCTTCCGGGTCCGGCCGGCGACGGCGAAGAGGGCCGGCTCCGAGGCGCCACCGCAGCACGCCGCCTACCGGCACCAGACACCCGACGGCACCGCCGTCGACGAGCAGCCCCCGGCCCGCCCAGGGCGCGTCAACCCCTCGGCCCGGCCGTGGCTGGACATCAATGGCGATCGGTACCCGCTCCTCGGGAGCCTGACCACCCTGGGCAGGGACGAGTCCGCCGACATCGTCGTCGACGACCCGGGGGTCTCCCGCCGCCACAGCGAGATCCGGGTGACGACTGACGGGCCGCACCTCGTCACGTCGATCCGCGACCTGAGCTCGACGAACGGCACCTTCGTCAACGGCGAGCGAATCACGAGCCAGCGTCTCGACGACGGCGACCGGCTCACGCTCGGCCGGACCTCTGCCACGTTCCGGGCGGGCCGCCGATGAGGCGCTGCTCGCGATGACTGGAGCCGCATGAGCGAACTGACCCTCACCCTGCTGCGGCTGGGGCTCCTTGCGCTGCTGTGGATCTTCATCTTCAGCGTGGTCGGCGTCCTTCGGACCGACCTGTACGGGACCACGGTGTCGCGCCGATCCCAGCGCAAGGCCGTCCGCGAGCAGGAGCGGCAGCAGCGCCGTGCCGCCAAGGAGGCCAAGCGCGCTCCCGCCCCGGCCGCCGCGCCGGAGCCGGCTCGCGCGCGGTTCGGGAGAGGGCGCTCGAAGCGGGTGCCTCAGGTGCTCATCGTGACGGAGGGCCCCTTGACGGGCACGTCCCTGCCGCTGCGGGGGCAGGCCATCCTCATCGGACGCAACCCGGAGTGTGCGCTGGTCCTCGACGACGACTACGCGTCCGGACGTCACTGCCGGATCTACCAGGACCCTTCCGGGCGGGAGGGTTGGCTCGTCGAGGATCTCGGCTCGACCAACGGCACCTTCATCGGGCGGGAGAAGCTCACCTCGCCGCAGCCGGTCGAGGTCGGCACGACCCTGCGCATCGGCAAGACCGTCCTCGAGTTCCGGGACTGAGTCATGGCCATCGCACTGCGCTATGCCGCGCGCTCCGACCTGGGTCTCGGCCCCAAGTCCCGCAACGAGGACTCCGGATACGCCGGCCCGAACCTGCTCGTCCTCGCAGACGGCATGGGCGGTCACGCCGCAGGTGACGTGGCAAGCTCGATGATCGTGGGGGAGCTGGCTCCGCTCGACGACGAGGACGTCGGCGCCGACCAGGCGATCCCACTGCTCGAGCACGCACTCCGCTCGGCCAACGCCAAGCTGACCAAGGCCATGCGCGAGAACTCCGACCTCGCCGGCATGGGGTCGACGACCATCGTCATGCTCCGCACGGGCACCAAGATCGCCATGGCCCACATCGGGGACTCGCGGGCCTTCATGCTCCGAGACCGCACGTTCAGCCAGATCACGAAGGACCACTCCTTCGTCCAGCAGCTCGTCGACGAGGGCCGCATCTCCAAGGAGGAGGCCGGCAGCCACCCGCAGCGCTCGGTGGTGACCAGGGTCATGACCGGCCAGCCCGACGATGATCCCGACACGTCGCTGCGCGAAGCCAAGGTCGGTGACCGGTTCCTGCTCTGCTCCGATGGTCTGTCCGACTTCGTCGGCGCCGACGTCATCGAGGAGATCCTCGTCGCGGCCGCGACGCCCGAGGAGGCGGCAGACCGCTGCGTCGAGATCGCGCTCAAGGCGCACACTCGGGACAACGTGACGGTGATCGTCGCCGACGTCGTCGACCCGGATGGCGACGACCTGCCCACCACGGTGCCCCAGGTGGTGGGTGCGGCGGCGCGAAGCCTGCGCGACAGGACCAAGGCGATCCCGACGACGCCGGCCGAGAAGGCGGCCGCCCTCTCCCGTGAGGCGACGGGCCGCGGGGACGACAGGGACGACCGGGCCGAGACCCCGGAGCTCGCGGACGACCCCAGGCGCTCGCTCCGGTCCAAGCGCCTGCGACGTGGCCTCCTGAGCCTCGTCGTGCTGGTCATCCTGGCCGGCGGCGGCTATGCGGCGTGGTCGTGGTCGCAGCAGCAGTTCTTCGTCGCGGCGGATGACGGGCACGTGGCAATCTTCCGTGGCGTCGCCAGTGACATCGGCCCCGTGGGCCTCTCCGGGCTCGAGGTGCGAAGTGACGTCACCGTGTCCGAGCTCCCCGTCGACGTCCAGGGGTCGGTATCGCGGACCATCCCGGCGGCTGACCTTGCCGACGCGCAGGCCAAGGTCGACCGGCTTCGAGCCGAGGCGGTGCGATGTCGCGCCCTCGCCGCCTCCGGAGTGCCGTGTGGCAATACCAGGGTCGCGAGCCCCACCATCGCGCCCACCACGGCGCCGCCCACCACCCCGGGTACCACGGCGCCCAGCACGGCGCCCCGCACGGCGCCGACCACCGTTCCGGCATCGGGGGTGGCCCGATGAGGACCACCGTCGAGCCACTCACCCCACGGACCCGGCGCGGCGTCAAGCTCGGCCTGCTCGTCGTCGCGATCG
>DASUQN010000196.1:0-11031 GCA_036280515.1 Intrasporangium sp.
AAGGCGGAGGAGGTTCTCCGCGTGCTCATCGAGGAGCATCCGACCGACGGCTACGCCCACCTGCTTCTCGGGCGCACGCTCCAGCGTGCCGGACGGCACGCCGAGGCAGCCCGGCCGCTCGCGCTGGCCGAGATCCTCGGCGACTACGAGCGTCCGAAGGCCTACGGCGCCCCCGAGTGAAGCACCCAATCGACTGAACAGCTTCTGCGGGCTCACGAACCCAATCGAGTGAACAGCTTCTGCGGCGAAGCCTCCCAGAAGCTGTTCACTCGATCACGGTCGGAGCCCGAAAGGGCCCCGATTCTTGCTCACTCGATCGTGAGGGGAGCGTCAGCGGACGCGGAGGGCGTCGCGGATCTCGGTGAGGAGAACGACCTCCTCCGACGGCGCCTCCGGCTCGGGCTCTTCACCGCGCTTGCGGCGCTCGGCCAGCCTGTTCATCGGCACGACGACCATGAAGTACACGGCGAAGGCCACGATGATGAAGGCGAACAGCTGGGTGAGGAAGGCGCCCACCGACACGCCGCCCGGGTTCCATTGGGAGAAGTCCGGGGTGCCGAAGACCTTGCCGACGAGGTCCATGATGATCGTCACGAACGCCTCGACGACCTTCGCGAAAGCCGTGCCGATCACGACGGCGACGGCGAGGTCGACGACGTTGCCGCGCATCAGAAAGTCCTTGAAGCCCTTCAGCATGGACGGTCCCTTCGTTGGTCGCGACCTCCTCGAGCGCGGAGGTCTGTCCGATTCCGATTCAACCTAGCGAGCCATGAGGCCGCGGACGCGTGACACGGCCGGGGAAGTTTGCGCAACCTGCGGCCCAAGCCATCGCGCCCAACCCAAGTGACCCGCAACACGCCCGGGACCTCGAAACGCACCCCTGTGGCAACCGTGGTGAGTTCCGAGGTTCCGGGCGTGTTGCGGGGGAGGCGAGGCTCAGCTGGCGGGCCGCACGGCGAGCACGAAGCTCTCCCCGGCACCGAGCGCGCTGAGATGCTGGGCAAGCAGCCGTGCTTCGGTCGACGAGACAGCCACCGTGATCCCGGGATCAGGCGGGTCCTCCCACGAGACCGTCGCCCCGAGGCCACCGCCGGACGCCTCTCCGTCGCCGTCCCCAGTTGAGCCGGACGTGCCGTTGCCGCTCGTGCCGCCGAGGACGGCCAGGACGAGCGCATCGGTCACGACCTGCTCGCCCGTCCCGGTGGCGTAGACGTCCACCTTGCTGCCTTGCTGGGCCCCGGTGAGCGCGACCTCCATGACCGGCACCGTCATTGCCACGCGGCCGTCCGACCGACCCGCCAGCAGGCCCGGACCGGCGAGGCGCTCGGTCGTGACGACGCCCCTGGCCTCGATCGGACCGCCCGCCCGCCGTCCGAGGACAGCCGTGACCTCACCGGTCGCGGACTCGGGGCGGTGCTCCGCAGGACGCGCCTCGACGCGAACGTCGCCGGGCCCGATGATCGCTCCGGAGGGAATCAGCCGGACAGCCACCACCGTCGCCAGGCCCGTTCCGGCCGTCCCAGCGGGTCGCAGGGCGGCCAGGGCCACCACCACAGCAAGCCCGGCAAGCAGGGCGGTGACCCATCGACGGGCGCGAGCCCGGCGCGACCGCTGCAGCCGCGAGCCCGGCCGAGGCCGGCGCCCTCGCGGGACGCGGCGCGGCGACTCTCCGGTCGACCCGGGAGGTCGGCGACCCGACCCCGGAGCCACGACCATCAGGGCAGGTCGAAGGGCAGCTCGATCCCGTCCAGGCTGCGCCGGCAGGCACATGTCGCCGCGGCGTCGTCCTCGTGGGCGGGCAGCTGACCGATGGCGTCCCGCAGCACGCCCTTGAGACTCTCGACGTTCTCCCCGAACACCCGCATGACCTCCTCATGGGTGACGGCCTCACCACCTTCGACTCCCGCGTCGAGGTCGGTCACCATGGCGATCGTCGTGAAGCAGAGCGCCAGCTCACGCGCGAGAGCCGCCTCCGGCATCGTCGTCATGCCGACGATGTCCCAGCCGAGCTGCTGGTGCATGAGCGACTCGGCGCGGGAAGAGAACCGGGGACCGTTGATGACGACGAGCGTCCCATCGGCCACGACCTCGAGCGCTGACACCCGCGCGGCGTCGACCGCCACCTGGCGCCCATTGGCGCAGTACGGCTCGGCGAAGCCAACGTGCACGATCGGGCCCTCGGCCTCGTAGATCGTGTGCGGCCGTCCCCACGTCCGGTCGACGACCTGGTCCGGGACGACGATCGTGCCCGGACCGTGCTCCGGCTTGAGCGAGCCGACCGCACACGGTGAGAGGACCTGGCGGACGCCGACGGCTCGCAGGGCCCAGAGGTTGGCCCGGTAGTTGATGCGGTGTGGGGCGAAGCGATGGCCCTTGCCGTGGCGGGCGAGGAACGCCACCGGACGCCCGTCGACCTCACCGACGACCAGGGGGTCGCTGGGCTCGCCGAATGGCGTGGTGACCCCCACGGTCTCGAAGTCGTCGAGGAAGTCGTAGAGCCCGGAGCCCCCGATGACTCCGATCTCAGCGGTGACGTCGGGCGGCGTGAGAACGGTGCTGTGTGAGGTCATGTCGGCAGCCTAGAGCGGCAGCACGACGCCGTCGGGCGCCAGGACAACGGCATGGGGACAGGGCCGACCGGGCCCGGTGGGATGTGGACGACTCAGCCGGGATGGCCGGTTCAGGAGGCAGTGGCCTTGGTGCCTGAGCGTGACCCACTCGACGAACCGCCAGACCCGGACGCCCCCGCGGCTCCCCCGGATGACGAGGACCCGGCCGAGCCGGAAGATCCGGAAGACCCGGAAGATCCGGAAGACCCGGAAGAATCGGACGACCCCGACGACCCAGCCGACGCACCCGACTCGGACGACGTGGAGGCCGCAGACTCCGTGGAGCCGCCACCCGCACCCGCGTCCTTCGCGCCGGGACCGCCCGAGCCCCCGCGGCCGCCGCTCGATCGGGAGTCCGTCTTGTAGAAGCCGGAGCCCTTGAAGGCGATTCCGACCGGGTGGATCACCTTGCGCAGTCGGCCGGAGCCATCGGCGCAGTCCGGGCAGTCCGTCAGCGGGTCGTCGGTGAAGGACTGGCGGATGTCGAACTCGTGGCCGCACTCGGTGCAGGCGTAGGTGTAGGTGGGCACTGGTTACCTCAGGTCTGGCGGGGGGTCTGTCGGCCAATTCTACGGGCGCGCTCGAGTCCGGCCGACGGCCAGCCGGCCAACCGGCCGTGGCGGCTCAGCGCCAGGATCCGCTCCTCCGTCGCCCTGCGGGAGCCCGAGGTGGTCACGATGAGCAGCTGGTCGCCGTGCCGGATCGTCGTGTGCTGCTCCGGGACGAACGTCTCGCCGTCGCGCACGATGAGGGTCACCAGGGCGCGCCGGGGAAGGCGGAGCTCGAAGATGGCGACCCCATGGAGCCGGGACTCCTCGCCGACCGTGACGGTGATGACGTCCGCCCCGATCTCGACGAGCGGGGTGCTCTCGAGGCCGACGTCCACCGAGTGCACCTGCTCGGTCAGGCCGAGATGCCTGGCCACCCACGGCAGGGGAGGCGCCTGCAGGATGGTGAAGACGACCACGAGGACGAAGACGAGGTCGAAGATCCAGCTGGTGTTCGGCGTCCCGGCGACCAGTGGCACGGTGGCGAGCACGACCGGCACGGCGCCCCGGAGCCCGGCCCACGACAGGAAGGCCATGTCCTGCCACGGCATGCGGAACCAGACGGTCGATGCCAGGACGGACAGCGGCCGCGCGAGCAGGAGCAGGACGAGCCCGATGACGAGAGCGTTGCGCAGCTGCTCGTCCAGACGGAACGGGTCGGCGAGCAGGCCGAGGAGCACGAACAGCCCGATCTGGGCGATCCACCCCATCGCGGTCGCGAAGCTCTGGACCGACGTCCGGTTGGGCAGGCTCATGTTGCCGAGGACCAGTGCAGCGAGGTAGGTCGCCAGGAAGCCCGAGACATGGGCGGCGGCGCCCACGGCGTAGGCGAGGACGGTGAGCGCGAGGACGCCGATGGAGAAGAGGGCGGACGAGCCGCCGGCCACTCGCCGCAGCGCCAGCCCGCCCAGATAGCCGACGGCGAGACCGACCGCCGCTCCTCCCGCGAGCTCGAGCATGACGATGATGAGCAGCTCCCACCACGGCTCATCCTGCGCGCCCGGCATGCTCTGGGCTGCGAGGGCGACGACGAGGAGGACGACGGGGGCGTCGTTGAAGCCGGCCTCCGCCTCGAGCATGCCGCTCAGGCGACGCGGGATAGGGACGTTGCGCAGGACGGCGAAGACCGCGGCCGCGTCCGTCGAGGCGAGGATCGCACCGAGCAGCAGTGAGATCTCCCAGGAGAGGCCGAGTATGACGTGGGCGGCGACGCCGACGACGACGACGGAGACGACGACCCCGACGGTCGCGAGGATCGCGGCGGGGGCGACGGACCCGCGGATGTTGCTCCACTTCGTCGACAGCCCGCCCTCGGCGAGGATGAGCACCAGTGCGGCATAACCGAGAACCCGGGTGGTCGACGCGTCGGAGAACTGGATACCGGCGCCCGCGTTGCCCAGGAGGAGGCCGATGCCGAGGTAGATGAGCAGTGACGGCATCCCCGACGCCACCGAGAGCCGCACCGCGGCAACCGCCACGAGCAGGACGACCGAGCCAATGAGCAGCACGCGTGTGAGGTCGTCGAGAGTCATTCCCGACGACGTGACGGACGCGAGCGTGGTCACGGCTGGCTCCTCAGCTGGCGGTGGACCCCATCAAACCATTCGTATGCCGCTGAGCTCGCTCACGCACAAATGGCCCCAACCGCGCCTCCCGCACATCTCGGACGCGTGGCCTAGGCTCTTGGCGTGCCCCGCGCCCACCTCGCCCGTCGAATCGCCCTGTCGGTCGTCGTCCTCGTCGTCCTTGCCTTCGTAGCCATGACGATCCTTGCGGTCTCGACCATCAGGCGACCCTTCCCGGAGGTGTCTGGCGAGCTGGAGGTCGAGGGTCTGTCGGGGCAGGTCAACGTGACGCGGGACGCTCGAGGGGTCCCGACCATCCATGCCGACACGGCCGCTGACCTGTTCCGGGCGCAGGGCTACGTCAGCGCCCAGGACCGGTTCTTCGAGATGGACCTGCGCCGGCACATCACGGCTGGTCGGCTGTCCGAGCTCGTCGGGGAGGCCGGCGTCGAGACCGACCGGGTCATCCGGACGATGGGCTGGCGGCGGGTCGCCGAGCAGGAGCTGCCAAAGCTCGCCCCGGAGACCCGGCAGTACCTGCAGGCCTACGCCGACGGCGTCAACGCCTACCTCAAGCAGGCCGAGTCGCCGGCCGACCTGGCGCTCGAGTACCAGGTGCTCGACTGGAGCGTTCCCGGCTACCGCGTCGAGCCGTGGACCCCCGTCGACTCCCTCGCCTGGCTCAAGGCCATGGCCTGGGATCTGCGGGCCGACTACGACGACGAGCTCGCGCGAGCCCGCCTCTCACGGGGTGGCCGCACGTCGGAGAAGCAGATCAACCTGCTCTACCCGCCCTACCCGTTCGACCGCAACCGGCCGATCCTCTCTGAGCAGGACTGGGACCCGACGGCAACGCCTGAGGTGGAGCAAGCCGCCGCCGCCACTCCGACCGCCCTGCTGAAGCAGGGACAGGCCGCCTTCGACGCTGCGGCCGCGGCCGTGGACGCCATCCCGACCCTGCTCGGGAAGGGGGACGGGATCGGTTCCAACTCTTGGGTCGTGTCCGGGGACCGCACCACCACGGGCAAGCCCCTGCTCGCCAATGACCCGCACCTGGAGCTGGGTATCCCGAGCACCTGGACCCAGGTCAACCTCCAGTGCCGGACGGTGTCACCGCAGTGCCCGTTCCAGGTCTCGGGTTTCTCCTTCTCGGGCCTGCCCGGCGTCATCATCGGCCACAACGCGAAGATCGCCTGGGGCTTCACCAACCTCGGTGCGGACGTCACGGACTTCTACCTCGAGCAGGTCAACGGCGACTCCTACCTGCGCGACGGGGAGCAGGTCGACCTCGAGACCCGCGCCGAGACGATCAAGGTCGCGGGTGGCCCCGAGGTCCCGATCACGGTGCGCAACACCGTCCATGGGCCGATCCTCTCCGATGCCTCTCCTGCCGTGGCAGAGAGTGGGGACCAGTCCGCGGTGCGTGGGGTGACCCAGTCGAACCGCTTTGCCGTGTCTCTCGCCTGGACGGCGCTCACCCCGAACCAGACCGCCGACGCGATCTTCCGGGTGAACAAGGCAGGCAACTGGCGCGAGTTCCGCGAGGCGGCCGCCCTCTTCGCCGTTCCGTCTCAGAACCTCATCTATGCGGACACCGAGGGGCACATCGGCTACCAGGCGCCGGGACTGATCCCGATCCGCCGCTCGGCGACCCCTGGCGCCGTGCCCGGCTTCTGGCCTGCTCCCGGTTGGGACAGCCAGTGGGACTGGCGCGGCTACGTCCGCTTCGAGGACCTGCCCCACGCCTTCGACCCGGAGGAGGCGTTCATCGTCACGGCGAACCAGGCGGTCACGGCGCGGGCCAAGCCGTTTCTGACGTCCGAGTGGGACTACGGCTTCCGCGCCGAGCGGATCCGCACACTCCTCGCCGGCGCCGCGAAGGTCTCCCCCGAACGAATGGTCCAGATCCAGGGCGACGTCCGCAACACCTTCGCGCCCGTCCTCGTCGAGCACCTGCTGGGCGTCGAGGTCGACGACTTCACCGCCCAGGCGCAGCTGCTGCTGCGCGACTGGGACGGCAGCCAGCCAGCTGACAAGACGAGGGACTCGGCGTCCGCGGCCTACTACAACGCCGTCTGGCGGCACCTGCTCAAGTACACCTTCGACGAGCTCCCACCGGACATGGGGGCCTCCGGGGGCAGCCGGTGGATGATCGTCATGGAGCAGTTGCTCAAGGAGCCCAAGAACCCCTGGTGGGACGACAAGACCACGCCGGGAGTCACCGAGGAGTCGCGCGAGATCCTCAAGCGTGCGCTCGTCGACGCCCGCCTCGATCTGGCACGCAAGCTGGGCAAGGTCCCCGCGACGTGGCGGTGGGGCCGCCTCCACCAGCTCAACCTCGAGCACAGCGTGCTCGGCCAGGAGTCGGTGCCGGGCTTCATCCGGGACCTGTTCAACCGCGGCGGGATCGAGCTCGGCGGTGGCAGCTCCATCGTCAACGCCAACTCCTGGGACGCCTCCAGCTCCGGCTATGAGGTGACGTCGGGGCCCTCGATGCGCATGGTCATCGACCTCGACAACCTCGACCGGTCCGTCTGGGTCAACGCGACGGGTCAGTCGGGCCATCCCTACAACGCCCACTACGCCGACCAGATCGACGCATGGGTGGCCAACGAGCCGTTCCCGTGGCCGTTCAGCACCGAGGCGGTGGCTGCAGCCGCGGACGCGGAGCTGACGCTGATCCCGCCGGGTCAGGTGCCGAACGGTTGAGGCGGGGCGGTCCGCACGACCCTGCCGGTCGTCGTGACGTAACCATCGACGACCGCGTCGTGGGGCTCGCGCGGCAGGTCCGCGTCGCTCTGCTCGCCTTCGTGGAGCAGCGTGACGACGGGTGTGCCGACGTCCCGGTGCTGGAGTGCGCGGTCGTAGCAGCCGCCACCTTGCCCGATGCGAGTGCCGTGCGAGTCGACCGACAGCCCCGGCGTCACGATGAGGTCGCAGCCACGCAGGGCGTCCACCCCGAGCCAGAGCCGGCCATCCACGGAGGGGGTGGTGTCCTTCGGGAGGCGGGTGACCGTCGCCTGGTCGCCGGTGGTGCCCTCAGCGGCATACGTCCACTCGAGAGAGAAGTCGTCGAGCACGATGGGCACGATGACCTCGTGGCCCGCCGAGAGCAGTGCCTCGATGAGCGGCCCGGTGGGCGGCTCGTCGGGGAGCGACTCGTAGACGGCGATGCGGAGGCGCTCCTCGTCCCGCTCGGGGACGAAGCGCAGCACCGCCTCGGCCAGGGCCGAGCCCGCGCCGGCACGGTCGACCGACGCTGCCAGCTCGGCGCGGCGGCGGCGCGCCGCCTGACGGATCTCCCGCTTCGAGGCAACCGGCTGCGCGGGCGTCACGGCTGACTCGCCTCCTGCTGTTCCCGGCCGCACACGAGGTCCATCGTAGGGTGACCCCATGAGCCAGGAGGGGTTGGCGCTCGCCGTGGAGCGTATGCGGGACAGGGGCATGGGACCCGAGGCCGTCAAGGTCTTCGAGCACTACTACCGGCAACTCGAGGAGGGCGCGCACGGCACCATCCCCGAGGACACCATCGAGCCGTTGGCCGACATCCAGGAGCTCGGCGAGGTGCACGTCACCGACGACGACGCCCGCGCTGCGCTGCGCCAGACCGCCGTCATCAAGCTCAATGGCGGCCTGGGCACGAGCATGGGGATGAGCGGCGCCAAGTCCGCACTCGAGGTCAAGGACGGCCTGACCTTCCTCGACATCATCGCCAAGCAGGTGCTGGCGCTGCGCGAGGAGTGGGACGTCGACCTGCCCCTCCTGCTGATGAACTCGTTCCGGACGTCGGAGCAGTCGCTCGAGATCCTCGCGAAGTACCCGACCCTGCCGGTCGACGGGCTGCCGCTCGACTTCATCCAGAGCGCCGAGCCGAAGCTGCTCGCTGACGGCCTCCGGCCGGTCGAGTGGCCCCAGGATCCCGAGCTCGAGTGGTGCCCACCCGGGCACGGCGACGTCTACGTCTCCCTCATCACCTCCGGCATCCTGGACACCCTCCTGGAGAAGGGGATCCGCTACGCCTTCATCTCCAACTCCGACAACCTCGGCGCCACCTGTGACCCGGACGTCGCGGCCTGGATGGTCGAGCACGGCCTGCCCTACGTGGCCGAGGTCTGCACGCGCACCAAGAGCGATCGCAAGGGTGGGCACCTCGCCGTCCGCAGGTCAGACGGCCGGCTGATCCTCCGTGACACGGCCATGGTGGCGGAGGGCGAGGAGCGGTACTTCGGGGACATCAAGCGACACAGCACGTTCCACGCCAACAACCTGTGGGTCGACCTGTCCGTCCTGCGTGAGCGCATGGCCGAGCGCGACGGGGTTCTCGGACTGCCCATCATCGTCAACCGCAAGACGGTCGACCCGTCCGATCCGTCGTCCCCCGAGGTGATCCAGCTCGAGTCGGCGATGGGTGCCGCGATCGAGGTCTTCGAGGCATCGGAGGCGCTGCTCGTGCCGCGGACCCGCTTCCGGCCGGTCAAGACGACGAACGACCTGCTCGTCGTCCGTTCCGACTACTTCGTCCTCGACGACAGCTCCCACCTCGTTGCCGTGGGGGAGGGGCCTGAGCCGTTCGTCGACCTCGACTCGGCGTACCGGCTTGTCGGGGGCTTCGAGAGGCGGTTCCCGCACGGAGTCCCGTCGATGGTCGAGTGCACGAGTCTGCGGGTCATCGGGGACCCGGTCTTCGGACGCGACGTCCGCTGCGTCGGCGACGTGCTCGTCGACGGGTTGCGGCGGGTGCACGACAACGCGGTCCTCGAGGGGCCGGTGGGGCCGGAACCGCCCGTGCGCGCGGAGCACGCGTCGGCGGGGGACACGCGCACCGTCGAGCAGCACCTCAAGGCGATCCTGTCGTCGCTCGATCCGTCGCCCACCGAGAGCGTGCCGCTCACCGAGTCGCTCGGCCTCGTCGTCGCGCGAGACGTCCGGTCCCGCGTCAACCTGCCGGCCTTCGACAACTCGTCGATGGACGGGTATGCCGTCCAGGCGACCTCCCTCGAGGGTGCCGACGAGTCGCCGGTGCGACTCCGGATCGTCGGCGAGGTCGCAGCGGGGGTTGACCCGACCTTCTCCGTCGGCCCCGGCGAGGCCGCGCGGATCATGACCGGCGCCCCCATCCCGCCCGGTGCCGACGCCGTCATCGCCGTCGAGCAGACCGACGGGTCTGCGACCGGATCGGTCGAGTGCCGGGCCTCCGTGTCGACGGGGCGCTACGTCCGCCCCCGCGGCGAGGACGTGTCCGAGGGGTCGGTCATCGTGTCGTCCGGCGACGTTGTCGGCCCGCGGACGATCGGCCTGCTCGCCGGGTGCGGGCACGCCGCCGTCGAGGTCCACCGCCGGCCCCACGTCGTCATCATGTCGACGGGCACCGAGCTCGTCCCACCCGGAGAACCCTTGGGGCCCGGCCAGATCCACGACTCCAACTCGTCGATGCTGTGGGCTGCCGCGGTGGCGGCGGGGGCGTCAGCGGAGATCCGCGCGGCCGTCGATGACACCCATGCGGAGCTCCTGGCCGCGCTGGACGACGTCGTTTCGAATGCCGACGTCGTCATCACCAGCGGTGGGGTCTCGATGGGCGCCTACGACGTCGTCAAGAGCGCGCTGGCCGGCAAGGGCGTGGAGTTCGTCAAGGTGGCGATGCAGCCCGGCAAGCCGCAGGGCTTCGGGCATCTGAACGGACCCGGAGACCTGCGGGTCCCGATCTTCGCCCTGCCCGGGAACCCCGTCTCGTCGTTCGTGTCCTTCGAGGTCTTCGTGCGTCCGGCGCTGCGTCGGCTGATGCGCCTCACCCCGGAGAAGCGCCCGGTCCGCACCGCCACGCTGACATCGGGGCTGCGTTCTCCGGAGGGGCGCCGCCAGTACGGCCGGGCCATCGTGTCGCGCAACGCGGGGGGCGCGCTCATGTGCCAGCCGCTTGCGGGACAGGGCTCGCACTTCGTCGCGGACCTGTCCCGTGCGAACGCCATCTTCATCGTCCCGGAGGACGTCGTCGACCTCGTAGCAGGCGAGCAGGTCGACGTCCTTCTCCTCGACAGCTGACCTGGAGGGAGCAGTTCGCGAAGCACCAAGCCGATGCCGTATGCCGCTGGGCCGGCTCCCACACGCCCGCTCGCCAGGTGCCCGAAACACGTTCAGTCGAGTATGCAGCTCGCGCCGCCGACCTCCCGTCGGGCTACTCACGTGCCGGTGTGCAGTTCCTGCCGCCCCCAAGAGTCCGGTCGGCGATCGCGTGGCGGCCTTGGCCGGGCCCACCTGACAGCGTTCGCGGACCCGCCCTCGGACAATCCAGCTGCGGTCCGATTGTCGGTG
>DASUQN010000197.1:0-11589 GCA_036280515.1 Intrasporangium sp.
TCCTTGCCCGCCATCGACCATGGCCGGCCTTCGAGCGTGGTCCCCGCCAAGGCCACCGGTGCGCCCCGGCTCTCCGGCGCGAGGCGCTCGATGGTGCCATCGCCGGAGACGTAGTTCTTCCGGTCGCCGGCCTTGGCCTGGGCCGCGACGGAGTTGGGGTCCTCCGAGCAGGCGCCGAGCGTCGTGACGAGCCCGCCGGCCAGCACGATGGCCCCCCACCGCAGTGCGGCGCGTCGGTCCAGGTCCCGCATCAGGCGCCCACGCTCCTGCTCGCCCGGGCGAGGAGCGCAGCGGCCGGCTCGGAGTAGGCGATCGACTCGAGGTCGTCACCGTCGTAGGCGAGGGACGTCAACGAGGCGAGCGTGCACTCGCGCTTGCGGGGGTCGTGCCAGAGGCGTCGGCCCTCGAGGTGGTTGCGCACCGTCCAGATCGGCAGCTGGTGAGCGACGATGACCGCCTCGTGGCCGGCCGCGTCTCGACGCGCGTCGTCGATGGCCGCGAGCATCCGGGCCGCGATGTGCTCGTAGGGCTCTCCCCATGACGGCTTCAGCGGGTTGACCAGCTTGTGCCAGTGGCTCGGGTGGAGCAGGTCCGTCGTGGTGACCTGTCGCCCCTCGAAGTAGTTCTCCGACTCCACCACGCGCGGGTCGGTCTGGACCGTGAGGCCGTGCGAGGCCGCGATCGGCGCGGCTGTCTGCTGCGCCCGATCGAGCGGGGACGCGACGACGAGGACGATGTCGTTGGTCTCGAGGTGCCGGGTCACGACCTCGGCCATCTCGCGGCCGAGGTCGCTCAGGTGGTAGCCATCGAGCCGGCCGTAGAGCACCCCCGTCGGGTTGTGCACCTCGCCATGCCGCATCAGGTGCACGACGGTGCGCGTCGGCACAGGTGGCGTCGGCGTGGAGGTCATGGCGCCCAGTCTCTCAAACGCGGCCCGAAGGTCCGAATCCGCGTCCGCACGCGTCCAGATCTGCTCACTCGGGGGATGCGGCGGCGCGAGCGGCCGCCGGGAGCGCCGCGAGGACGTGCGATACCGCGTGGTCGTCGTGGGCCGCGGAGACGAACCACGCCTCGAACGAGCTGGGCGGCAGGTGGACGCCCCGCTCGAGCATCGCGTGGAAGAACCGACGGAAGGCAGCGACGTCCTGCGTCCTGGCGTCGTCGTAGTTCCGGACGGGCCCCTCGCGGAAGAAGACCGAGAACATCGATCCGGCCCACTGCACCGTGTGCGGGACGGAGGCCGCGCTCAGCACCTCCGAGGCTGCGTCCGCGATGGCGCGCGCAGCAGCATCGAGCCGGGCGTAGACCTCGTCGGTGCACCCGCGAAGGGTCGCCAGGCCCGCGGCGGAGGCGACCGGGTTGCCCGACAGCGTGCCGGCCTGGTAGACGGGGCCGGCCGGAGCGAGAAGGGCCATGACCTCGCCACGGCCGCCGAAGGCGGCCGTCGGGAAACCCCCGCCCATGACCTTGCCGAAGGTGAACAGGTCAGCCGGCCCAGCGGCATACGGCCCCTCGAGCCCGTAGAACCCCGAGCGGGAGCAGCGGAACCCGGTCATCACCTCGTCGCTGATGAGCAACGCGCCGTGCTCGCGGGTCACGCGGCGCAGCCCCTCAGTGAACCCGGGGGCCGGCGGGATGACCCCCATGTTGCCCGGTGCGGCCTCCGTGATGACCGCCGCGATCTGCTGACCACGCTCGGCGAAGACCGCCTCGACGGCCTCGAGGTCGTTGTAGGGCAGCACGATGGTCTCGCCCGCGCTCGACCGTGGCACGCCGGCCGAGTCCGGCAGCGCGAACGTCGCGACGCCGGACCCAGCCGACGCCAGGAGCGCATCGACGTGCCCGTGGTAGCAGCCCGCGAACTTCACGATGATGTCCCGCTGCGTGTAGCCGCGTGCCAGCCGGATCGCCGACATGGTCGCCTCGGTGCCGCTGTTGACGAGCCGGACCTGGTCGACGGGCTCGACCCGGGAGACGATCTCCTCAGCGAGCGCGACCTCGTTCTCTGACGGGGTGCCGAACGAGAAGCCCTGTGCGGCCGCCCCGTTCACGGCCTTCAGCACCTCGGGGTGGGCGTGGCCGAGGATCATCGGGCCCCAGGAGCAGATGAGGTCGACGTATCGGTTGCCGTCGACGTCGGTGAGCCACGCACCCGTGCCGGAGGCCATGAACCGCGGCGTCCCACCCACGGCGCGGAAGGCCCGCACCGGCGAGTTGACGCCACCGGGGATCACTGCGCTCGCCCGCGCGAGAAGGGCCTCCGAAGCACCTGAAGTCATGCGGTCATTGTCCACGAGGGCTTCAGACGTCGCTCAGGCCCTCCGGGTCGATGTGGTCCCGGACGATGGCCATCGCGTCTCCGATCGCCTGGAACTGCTCCGGCGTCAGGATGTCGACGAGGTTGTCGCGCACGCTCTGGACATGGACCTTGGCGATCTGGTCGACCGCCTCCAGCCCGACCGGCGTGAGCACGAGCTCGACGCCGCGCCGGTCGCCGAGACACTGCTCGCGCGTGACCCAGCCGCGCGCCTCGAGTCGCTTCGCCGTGTGCGTCAGCCGGCTGCGCGACTGCACCACCATCGCTGCGAGCTCCGACATCCGCAGGCGGTGGGACTTGCTCTCCGAGAGCATCGAGATGATCTCGTACTCGCTCAGCTGCAGGCCCGAGTCGTGGAGGGCGTCGTCGAGCGCCGTCTCCAGCAGTCGGGTCCCGCGCAGGATGGCCCGCCAGGAGGCCTGCTCGGAGTCACTGAGCCATGTGACGCCATCACTCTGGGACATGGCCGGGTCACTCCCTTCTGGCGGTTCGACTGCACTGGATCACGTGGCTGCTCAGATCCTAGTTGTCACCCCGTGCTCAGGCGGTCACCACGAGCGGCGTGGCACGGCCGGTCCGTTCCGCCGTTCCGGTCAGCCGATCCAGCCGGCCGCCTCGAGCGCGAAGTAGGTCAGGACGACCTGGGCCCCGGCGCGGCGGATCGACAGGAGCGACTCGAGCGCCGCGGCCCTGCGGTCGATCCAGCCGTTCGCGGCGGCGGCCGAGATCATCGCGTACTCCCCGGAGACCTGGTACGCCGCCACCGGCACCGCTGACCGCTCTGCCGCCGCGGCGACGACGTCGAGGTAGGACATGGCCGGCTTGACCATGACCAGGTCGGCTCCCTCGGCGATGTCGAGGTCGATCTCGCGGAGCGACTCGACCACGTTGGCCGGGTCCTGCTGGTACGTGCGCCGGTCACCCTCGAGGCTCGACTGGACGGCGTCACGGAATGGCCCGTAGAACGCGGAGGCGTACTTCACCGCGTACGCGAGGATGACGGTGTCGGTGAACCCGGCGTCATCGAGGGCGCTGCGGATGGCGGCGACCTGGCCGTCCATCATGCCCGAGGGACCGACGACGTGCGCTCCGGCACGAGCCTGGGCTACCGCCATCTGCCCGTAGATCTCCAGCGTTGCGTCGTTGTCGACTCGCCCGCGGTCATCGAGGACCCCGCAGTGCCCGTGGTCGGTGAACTCGTCCAGGCAGGTGTCCGCCATGACGACGAGGTCGTCACCGACGGCAGCGCGGACGCGTTCAAGAGCGACATTGAGTATGCCGCTGGGCTCGGTTCCGCCCGAGCCGCGGGCATCCTTGGTGGTCGGGACCCCGAAGAGCATGATGCCGCCGATGCCGGCGTCCACGGAGCGGCGGGCCTCCTCGACCAGGGAGTCGAGCGTGTGCTGGACGACCCCCGGCATGCTCGTGATGGCCCGCGGCTCGCCAGCGTCCTCGGCCACGAACGCCGGCAGCACGAGGTCCCTCGGGTGCAGGCGCGTCTCGGCGACGAGGGAACGCAGCGTGGCGGTCTGGCGCAGGCGGCGAGGACGCTCGATCACGGTTTGCCCCCCGACTTCAGCGGGCGCGGCGGCGCGAGGCCGGCCGCTTGTCGCTCGGGCGCTGCACCGGCGCTCCCGCCTCGGCGGCCGCGACCGCCAGGCCGACGCCGTGGCCGGCAAGGGCATCGACCAGGCTGACCGCCGATGCCTCTGGTGCCAGCACGTCGACGCGCAGGCCGTGCTCCTGGGCGGTCTTCGCCGTGGCGGGGCCGATGCAGGCGACGACGGTCGCTGCGTGTGGCTTGCCCGCGATCCCGACGAGGTTGCGCACCGTCGAGCTCGACGTGAAGACGACCGCGTCATAGTCGCCGCCCTTGATCGCGTCCCGCACGTGCTGAGCCGGCGGCGCGGCCCGGACGGTCCGGTAGGCCGTCACGTCATCGACTTCCCAGCCCATCTCACGAAGGCCGGCCACGAGGGTGTCGGTGGCGATGTCGGCCCGGGGCAGCAGGACGCGGTTGATCGGGTCGAGCACCTCGTCGAACTCCGGCCACACCTCGAGCAGTCCTGCAGCAGAATGTTCCCCGGTCGGCACGAGGTCGGGGTTGATCCCCCAGTCGCGCAGCGCGTCCGCGGTGACGCCACCGACCGCCGCCACCTTGAGACCGGCGAAGGCCCGGGCGTCGAGCCCGAGCTCCTCGAATCGCTCCCGGACCGCGCGCACGGCGTTGGTCGAGGTGAAGCCGATCCACTCGTAGCGACCCGTGACGAGGCCCCGGACGGCCTTCTCCATCTGCTGCGGCGTGCGAGGCGGCTCGACCGAGATGGTCGGCACCACGTCGGCGACAGCGCCGTAGGCGGCGAGCCGCTCGATCATCGGTCCTGCCTGGGCCTGGGTGCGCGGGACGAGGACCTTCCAGCCGAACAGGGGCTTGGTCTCGAACCAGGAGAACTCGTCGCGGAGCGCCACGTTGGGTGACACCACCGCTGCGGAGACATGGCCGGTGGCGCGGGAGATCGCGGTCTCGGCGTCGCCCAGGGTCGTCGTCCATGAGGACTGACGGACGGTGGTGGCCCGTTCGACGAGCACGACCTGCGCCTCGGACGGACGTCCGCACTCGAGCAAGCCGTCGAGCACCGCACCGATCGACGGCGTCGAGCCGAGGATGACCACGGTGTCGTCGTTCGTGCCGTAGCGGGCGAGGTCCAGCCCCGCCTGGTCGGCGTTGAGCACGTGAACTGCAGGGGTGGCCTTCGACGTCAGCGGGACGCCGGCATAGGTCGCAACGGCGCTCGCGGCCGACACCCCGGGGACGACGTCAAAGCTGATGCCGGCCTTGCGGCAGGCACGGACCTCCTCCACGAGACCGTTGAAGGTCGCCGGGTCGCCGTCCATGAGGCGGACGACGAGGCCGCCCGCCGGGACGGACTTCGCGGCCTTGACGACGAGCTTGGCGCGCACGGCGTGGGTCAGCTCCTGACCGTTCTCACCGTGGGCGGCGTCCACGATCTGCACGTCCTCGCCGGCATGGCGCAACACGGCCTCCTCTCGCATGAGGCCGTCGAGCACGACGACGTCGGCGGCCGCGAGCAGGTCGCGGGCCCGCAGGGTGAGCAGCCCCGGGTCGCCGGGGCCGGACCCGACGAAGGCGACGCGTGATGGTGTCGTCGGGACCGTGGGGGTCGACACCGTCGGCTCTGACGGCTGGCGTGTGCGAGTCACGAAACTGGCTCCGGGGGTCGTTGTGCGGGAGTGGAGGGCTGGCCGAGGTCGGCGGCGCCGTCCTCGAGCAGGATCTGGGCGAGTTGTCGGCCGATGACCTCTGGTTCGTCATACCTACCGGTGAGCGATCTGCGCAACTCGATTCGTCCGTCCTCGCTGCCGGCGAAGGCCCGGAGCGACAGTTCCAGTCCGTCGTCACCTTCGACGACCTCGGCGAGGGCACCGACCGGCGCGGTGCAGCCTGCCTCCAGGGCCGCAAGCAGCGCGCGCTCGGCCGTGATGCAGGTCCTCGTGTCGGCGTCCTCGAGGATGCTGACGGCCTCCTGCACGTCGGTCCGGTCGGCACGGCACTCGACCGCGAGCGCCCCCTGACCCGGCGCTGGCAGCATCTGGATCGGGTCGAGCACCTCGGTGACGACGCCGAGCCGGCCGAGTCGAGCCAGGCCCGCGCGGGCAAGGACGACCGCATCGAGCTCACCGCTCGTGACGAGCCGGAGTCGCGTGTCGACGTTGCCGCGGATGGGCCGGATGTCGAGACCGAGTCCCAGAGCCGCCAACTGCGCCGTGCGCCTCGGCGAGCCCGTGCCCACGGTCGATCCGGCCGGGAGCTCCCCGAGCGTGAGGCCATCGCGAGCCACCAGAACGTCCCGGCTGTCCTCACGCACGGGCACGGCGGCGACGACGAGCCCGGGCTCGGGAGTGGTCGGGAGGTCCTTGAGCGAGTGGACGGCGAGGTCGACGCGGTCGTCCTTGAGGGCCTTGCGGATGGCCGCGGCGAACACGCCCGTCCCGCCGATGGCGGTGAGGAGCTCGCCGGAGACGTCGCCCTCGGTGGTGATCTCGACGAGCTCGACCTCGTGGCCGGCTGCGCGCAGCTGGTCGGCGACCCAGCCGGACTGCGTCGTGGCGAGGGGCGAGCGTCGGGTGCCGAGGCGCAGGGCGGTCATGGGGCACCCCGCTTCGGCGGGGACGAGACGTTGGCCACGTCCTTGGGCTCGAGGTCGAACAGCTCCCGGAGCGCGGCGGCGTAGTCCGGCCCGGAGCCCTCGACGGCGAACTCCTTGACCCGCGTCGTCGGCGTGTGGAGCAGCTTCTCGACGATGCGGTGCACCGCGTGTCCGACTTCTGCGCGTGTCGCCTCGTCGAGCTCTGGCAGGCGCTGGTGGAGCCGGTCCAGCTCGGTCGAGACGAGCGCTGCAGCCCGGGCACGCAGGGCGGCGACGGTGGGAGCCACGGACTTCTGGAGCCGGCGGGTCAGGTAGTCGGCGACCTCGGCGGTGACGAGGTCGCCCACGCGGTCCACCTGCAGCAGGTCGGCCCGTCCCTCGAGACGCCGGCCGAGCTCCTCGAGGTCGATCAGGCTGACACTTGGCAGCGGCTGGGACCAGGTGTCCACCGGGGCGACGTCCCGTGGGAGGGCGAGGTCGATGATGACCTGCGGCACGCCTCCGCGTGAAGCGACGCTGCGGACCAGCCGCTCCTCGGTGATGACCTGGCCCACCGCACCCGTGCAGGTGATGACGAGGTCGCTCCGTGCCAGGACGTCGGCGAGGTCGGACCAGGGCCGAGCTGTCCCACCCACCGATGCGGCCAGCCGCTCGGCCCGCGCGGGCGTCCGGTTGATGACCGTGAGGTCGGCGATGCCGTTGCGCGCGGCGGTGGCCACGGCGAGCCCGCTCATCGCACCGGCACCCACCACGGCGGCACGCCGGCCGCGCAGGTCTCCCAGGACGTGCGCCGCCTCCTCGAGGCCCATCTGGACGAGGGAGACGCTGTGCCGGTCGATGTCCGTCTCGGAGTGCGCCCGTTTCCCCACCCGAAGGGCCTGCTGGAACAGGGAGTTGAGCGACTCCCCCGCACGACCGGCCCGCTGGGCCACCGCCAGGGCCTCGCGCATCTGTCCGAGGATCTGTGACTCCCCCACGGCCATCGAGTCCAGGCCGCAGGCCACCGTGAACGCGTGGGCCACCGCACCGTCGTCATAGCGGACGTAGAGGTGATCGGCGATGCCCTCCACCCGGGTGGCGAGCTCCTCGACGGGGTCGCTGGGAACCACCTCGGTAGGAGCCGGCAGGCCCTCGCGCCGCGCGCCGGCAGCGATGGCGAGTGCCTCACCCACTGCGGCCACGGCGGGGTGGAAGGCCGGAACCTCGGCGTAGACCTCGAGCCGGTTGCACGTGGCGAGGACGACGGCCTCGGACGCGGTCGCGGACGCGAGGACCGCCGTCGCGATGTCGGCGACCCGATCCGGGGACTCGGAGAGGGACTCGAGCAGGGCGAGCGGCGCCGTGTGGTGCGACAGTCCGATGACGAGAAGGCCCATGTCGCCACCACCGGTCCCGAACCCGTTGCCCCCGCCAGCCCCTGGGCTGCGTTGAGCGGGTCGAGCGGGTCCAGAGCTCCCTGGCCGAGCGCCTTCTGCTGGGCGTGGAAGGCAAGGATCTGCAGCTCGGTGGAGAGATCGACGCGGCGGACGTCGACGTCGTCCGGCACGGAGAGCACGGCAGGCGCGAAGTTGAGGATGGACCTGACCCCGACGTCCACGAGTGCATCGCACACGGTCTGGGCGGCCGCCGCGGGGGTGGCGATGACGCCGATGGCGATGGGGTCTTCCGCATACCGTCGCGGCAGGTGGCCGAACGGCGAGATCGCGATGCCCTGGACCACCTCGCCCCGCAGCGCCGGGTCGTCGTCGAAGAGCGCGACGATGCGGAAGCCCTTGGTGACGAAGCCCGAGTAGGAGGCCAGGGCGTGACCGAGGTTACCCATCCCGACGATCGCGACGGGCCAGTCCTCGGTGAGGCCCAGCGCCCGTGAGATCTCGAGAGCCAGTGTCTCGACCTCGTAGCCGACTCCGCGGACGCCGTACGAGCCCAGGTGGCTCAGGTCCTTCCGCAACTGCGCCGAGCGGACGCCCACGGCTGCCGCGAGCTCCTCGGACGACACGGACAGGACCCCCTCCTCGGCGAGGCGGGAGAGGGTTCTGAGGTACTCAGGGAGCCGCGCAACTGTTGCGTCGGGGATCTCGCGACGCAAGGTGGGGTCGGCCGACACGCTGGGTCACCGGCTCCTCTCGTCTGAGGCGATCTGGCCTCCCGGGAACGCCAAGAGACCACGAACGCGGAGCGCGTGGGTACCCAGTCAGGCTAGACGTTTGTGAACCCTTGCACAAAGTGAGCGGCGAATGTCACCACCACGTGGACAGTCCTGCGATCGAGGTCTCCATCGCGGGTCTCGAGGGCTCGAGGGTCACCTCAGCGCAGAACGCAGCCGTGCCTCGTCCACCCGCCAGAAGTCGTGGCGCCGGCCATCGACCAAGGTCACGGGGATCTGCTCGGCGTACTGCGCGCGCAGCTCGGCATCGTCGTCGATGGAGCGCTCGTCCCACGAGACGCCGAGGTCGGCGGTGACCCGTTCGATGACGGCCCTTACCTCATCACAGAGGTGGCATCCGGGACGGCCGATGAGCGTGACGCGAGGTTCGGGCTCGGGCATGAACCCATGCTAGGACGCGGCTTCCGGGCCGGAGGTCCCGGCGCCCCTCCCGGTCCGGCGTCCACTCCTGCGTCACTCCGGCGTCGACGCGTCGTTCCACCGGAGGATGGCTGCGACGCCGTCCTTGGCGTCGAAGGGCTGGGCGACGAGCGAGATCTCTGCACCCACCGGAGCCAGCGACCAGATCAGGGCGTTCGGGTCGCGATCCCCGGCGGTCGAATCCTCGGTGGGCGGCGCTTCCGGCTCACCGTCCCAGACGTCGGGATGGAGCAGGACGTGGGCGACCTGGGCCTTGGCGACCGCCTCCGTCACCGCGTCCCAGCCCTCCACGGTGGAGCCGGCGCCCTTCGCGTCGCCGAACCGCTCGAGGAGGCGAGCGTCACGCTGGGCCCGACGCCGGGCCAGCGCCGCATCCCGGGCGCTCGCCTCCGCCGTGTCGGAGGTGCCGGCCGCCCGCCCACCGGTGTCGAGCCTGACGAGCAGCTCGGCCGTCGGCCCGGAGGCCTGTTCGACGAGGTAGGACGCCATGTGTTCCTCGCCCTCGAGGAAGACCACGCCGAGCCGGAGGTGCCGAACGAGACGGTCGAGCTCGGCGGCGATCTGGTTGGCGTTGTGCTTCCAGGAGTCCTCGGCGCGTGCCTGGAACCGACGCTGGGATGCACCCCCGACGCCGACCTTGCGCAGCTCGTCGTGCTCGCCGGTGACGTCGGTGGCCGTGACGATCGCGCCGCTGGGGTCGATGACCTCGATGTCGGCGCCCTCCCGATCGAGGCGGACCACGGCGTGCGTCTCCTTGCCGTCCAGCCCACGCACGACCTCCATCAGCCGCGGGACCGGCCCGAAGGACGACGACTCATGCCGTGGCCGTCCGTCCATGCCGACGTCGAGGACGAGGTGGCCCTGACTCGCGCAGACGACGCGCGTCCGCTCACCGGCGCCCGCTGGATCGGTCACCGCCTCCTCGAGGACCGCCAAGGTGTCGTCATCGGCCCCGCGGCGTCCCAGCTCTCGTCGAGCCGAGCCCCAGGCGGCGAGTCGACGGCTCCGCGTCACCGGGTCGAGGTTGCTGGCGTCGAGTGTCGCGCACGCGAACGGCCCGTCGAGGCTGGTGAGGGGCTTGAGCCAGTCGAGCTGCATCGGGACCTCCCACGAGTCGTTTCCGGGACAACTCCACGATCGTCTCCGGGATCGCTCTCCAAGACGCTACCCCCATGAACCTGCCCCTAACAGGGCTCGACCGCGGGCACGGAGGTCGGCATGGAGGGCCGGGTCGTCGACGCTGTTTGGAGTGAGCCACGCAGGGGCACATTTCGGATACCACTCACCTCAGGAGGACATCATGACCAGCAACCCTGGCGGGTCCGGCCGCGGGGCCGACGCTCGAAATCGAACAGCCGGAGCGTACGAGGGAACAACAGTGCAAACGGCGGCCAAGGTCATCTCCATCGTCTTCCTCCTCGTCGGCGTGCTCGGTTTCATTCCGGGCATCACGACCAACTACGACACGATGACGTTCGCCGGACATGAGTCCGAAGCGATGCTCCTCGGCGTCTTCCAGGTGTCGATCCTGCACAACATCGTCCACCTGCTCTTCGGCGTCGTCGGCTACGCGATGTCGAGGACGGCCACCGGAGCGCGCAACTACCTCATCGGCGGCGGCATCGTCTATCTCGTGCTCACCCTGTACGGGCTGCTCATCGACAAGGAGTCGGGCGCGAACTTCGTCCCCCTCAACACGGCCGATGACTGGCTTCACCTCGTGCTGGGGCTCGGCATGATCGCCCTGGGCTTCCTGCTGCGGCCGCATCCAGCACGTCAGGTCAGATGAAGACCGATCGTCGCTGCATGAGCAGGCTGTAGAGGGTCTGTTGGATCGTCTCTCGGACCTGGTCGGTGAGGTCGAAGACGAGCATCGGGTCGTCCGCCGCCTCTCGGCCGTACGTGGTCGTGTCGATGGGCGGGCCGAACTCGATCAGCCACTTGCTCGGCAGGGGGATGGCCCCGAGCGGCCCGAGCCACGGGAAGGTCGGCGTGATCGGCACGTAGGGCAGGCCGAGGAGCCGGGCGACAGTCGGCAGGTTGCCGATCATCGGGTAGATCTCCTCGGCGCCGACGATGGAGCAGGGCACGATCGGGACGCCGGCGCGAAGGGCCGCGGAGACGAAACCCCCTCGCCCGAACCGCTGGAGCTTGTACCGCTCGCTGAAGGGCTTGCCGACGCCCTTGAAGCCCTCGGGCCACACGCCGACCAGGTGGCCATCGGAGAGCAGCCGCTCCGCGTCGGCGTTGGCGGCGAGCGTCGTCCCGGACCGTCGGGCGATCGCACCGACGAAGGGCGTCTGGAAGACGAGGTCGGCGGCAAGCATCCGCAGGTGGCGATGGTTGGGGTGCTCGTCGTAGACCGCCACCTGGGTCATCAGGGAGTCCATCGCCACGGTGCCGGAGTGGTTGGCCACGACGAGGGCCCCGCCCTCGGACGGGATGTTCTCGATGCCCTTGACCTCGACCCGGAACCAGGACTTGTACAGCGGCCGCAGCAAGGGCAGGTGGACGTT
>DASUQN010000198.1:0-6112 GCA_036280515.1 Intrasporangium sp.
CGACGAAGCCCAGGGCCACGAGTGTCACGAGCCACTGTCCGGCCGGGGCCTCGAGCAGGGTCTTCAGGGCCCCGTCGAGGCCGGTGGACTCCTCGGGGTCGTTCTCGAGGGCGGCGATGCCGAAGAGGCCGCCGACGACGATGAGGGCGACGCCCTTGGCGATGTAGCCGAAGCGGGCGAGCTTCTCGACCGCCTCGCCCGGGTGCTCCTGGAGGTCGGCGAGGAACTTTCTCTTCCAGCCCTTGTGGATGTGGTAAACGCCGACGCCGACGATGACCAGACCGACGAGGACGACGAGGCCGGTCCCGAACGGCTGCCTCATCAGGGTGGCCGTGAAGTCGGAGGTCTGCTCCTTGCTCGACGAGCTGGCCCCGCGGGCGAACGCGAACGCCAGCCAGGTCAGGGCAAGGTACGTGCCGCCCTTGGCGGCGTACTTGAGCCGGTCCTTCGCCTCACCGCGGCTGAGCGCGGCCTGGAGGAGATGCCAGAGCCCGAGGCCGAGCCAGCCGACGACGGCGACCCAGAGCAGGAACCGCCCGAATGTGTTCGAGGCCAGGGCGCCGAGCGCCCCTGACTGGTCAGCGCTCTCGGACGCGCCCAGGCCCCACGCGAGCGAGAGGGCGATCCAGCCGATCAGCAGGTGCAGCACGCCGTTCACGGCGTATCCCGCCCGAGCCGCCATCAGGAGGGCGTCCTGGTTCTCCGCTCGGCGGGCCACGTTCCTGACCTCACCGGTGTTCATGTTCGTCATCGTGCAGCGTCCCTTCGCTCGTGTTTGACCTTCCCTTACCCGCCCGCCGCGGTTTGCGCTCGAAAAAGACTGGACCTCAAGTCAGCTTCAGGTTGTTGCCTGCTGGTATGCGAGCGATCAGACTTCACGAGTTCGGCCCAGCTGAGAACCTCATACCTGAGGACCTGCCCGACCTCATGCCTGAGCCGGGACAGGTGCGCATCGCCGTCGAGGCGAGTGGCGTGCATCTCATCGACACGACCTTGCGCTGGGGGAAGCCCGGTCCGATGCCCCCGCCGGGGCTGCCGACGATCCCGGGCCGGGAGGTCGCCGGGGTCGTCGACGCCATCGGCTCGGAGGTGCCACCCGAATGGCTCGGCCGGCGCGTCGTGGCCCACCTCGGGATGGTCCCCGGCGGTTATGCATCGCAGGCACTCACCGATTCCGCGAAGCTCTTCGCCCTTCCGGACGGCGTTACCTTTCCGGACGCCATCGCGGCCGTCGGCACCGGTCGGACCGCTATGGGCATCCTCGAGAGCGAGCCGGTCGGTCCCACCGACACGGTGCTCATCCCGTCGGCCGCGGGAGGGCTCGGCTGGCTCCTGGCCCAGAGCGCCAAAGATGCCGGCGCGACCGTCGTGGCGCTGGCTGGCGGCCGTGAGAAGGTGGAGCGGCTCAGCACGCTCGGTCTGTCGCACGTCGGGGACTACACCCGGGACGGCTGGGGCAACCGAGTCCGAGAGGCGGTCGGTGCCGCCAGCCTGGTCTATGACGGGGTAGGTGGCGAGGTCGGGCGGCGGGCCCTTGAGCTGCTCGGACCGGGCGGTCGGCTCGTCATGTTCGGCTACTCGGCGGGAGAGCCGACCGCGTTCACGACGGCGGACGTCGTCGAACGGAGCCTCACCGTGTCCTGGTCCCTCGGCGCGCGCATGCTGGCCCTCCCTGGCGGGATCCCGGGCCTCGCCAGCCGGGCACTCGAGCGACTGGCAACGGGGCGCTGGTCACCGCTCGTGACGACCTACCCGCTCGACGAGGCCGCACAGGCGCACGCCGACCTCGAGTCGCGCCGGACCATGGGCAAGGTCGTGCTGCTGACCTAGCCGCCGAGACGCGCGAAGCCGGTGACCGTGAGCACCGCGGCGCCGGCTTCATCGCTGGCGCCGAGGTCGATGTCGGCGGTGATGCCCCAGTCGAGGTCGCCGTCCGGGTCGACGACGACCTGGCGCAGCCGCCACGTCTCGGGCAGCTTCTCGATCTGCAGCAGCGAGGGCGAACGCGCCTCCTGGTCGGTCGCGATCGAGTCGTGCTCGTCGTAGTAGGCACCGAGCGCGTCGTTCCAGGCTGGGGCGTCCATGACGACCTTCTGCGGCGGGTCGGTCAGCTCCGCGACGCGACCCTCGAGCTGGCCGAGCGACTCCCACTGGTCGCGCGCCGCGAGCTCGACGCGATGGAACATCGAGTTGCGGATGAGCACGGTGAACGCCCGCTCGTTGGCCGTGATGGGCCGGGCGGGTGGTGCGACCTCGGCCTCCCGGGCCAGCGCCGTTGACAGGGCCTCCGATGGGTTGACGAGGTCCTCCCACTCGTCGAGCAGGCTCGAGTCGGTCTGCCGGACCAGCTCACCGAGCCACTCGATGACGTCCTCGAGCTCGTCGCTGCGGTGGGACTCAGGGACGGTGTGCCGCAGGGTCCGGTACGCGTCGCTGAGGTAGCGCAGCACCAGGCCCTCGGAGCGCGAGAGGCCGTAGGCCGAGATGAACTCGTTGAACGTCATGCCGCGCTCGTACATCTCGCGGACCACCGACTTCGGCGACAGAGCATCGGCCGAGACCCACGGATGGGTCTGCCGGTAGGTCGCGAGCATCGCCTCGAGCCGTTCCCCCAGGGGCTTGGGCCAGCTGATCTCCTCGAGGCGCTCCATCCGCTCCTCGTACTCGACGCCGTCGAGCTTCATCGCCGCGACGGCCTCTCCGCGGGCTTGGTGCTCCTGGGCCCAGAGCACCTGTCGTGGGTCCTCGAGGATCGCCTCGATGACCGACACGATGTCGCGTGCGTAGGTCTCGGACGCGGGGTCGAGCGTGTCCATGACGGCGAGCGCGAACGGCGCGAGCGGCTGGTTGAGCGCGAAGTCGCGCTGGAGGTCGATCGTCAGCGCATGACGCCGCCCGGACGCGTCGGCACTGGGCAGCCGCTCGACGACGCCGGACGTGAGCAGCTCCCGGGCCAGGACGAGCGCGTGGCGGCCCAGCCGTCGCTGGTCCTTGTCGTCGTGGTGGCTCTCCCTGATGAGACGCACGGCGTGCGCCACCGGATTGCCCTCCCTGGCGAGGAGGTTGATGAGCATCGCGTGGGACATCCGCAGCCGGGGCTGGAGCGGCTCGGGCTCGGCGGCGACGAGCCGCTCGAACGTCTCCCGGGACCAGCCGATGAAGCCCTCGGGCGCCTTCCTGCGCTGGATCTTGCGTTGCTTCTTCGGGTCGTCCCCCGCCTTCTCGACCGCGCGGAGGTTCTCGACCACGTGCTCCGGTGCCTGCGCGACGACCCAGCCGCGCGCGTCGAAGCCGGCCCGCCCGGCCCGCCCGACGATCTGGTGGAACTCGCGTGCCTTGAGCAGCCGCTGCTTCGTGCCGTCGAACTTCGTCAGTCCGGTGAGCAGGACGGTCCGGATCGGCACGTTGATCCCGACGCCGAGCGTGTCCGTGCCGCAGATGACCTTGAGCAGGCCGTCCTGCGCGAGCTGTTCGACGAGGCGCCGGTACTTCGGCAGCATCCCCGCGTGGTGCACGCCGATGCCGTGGCGCACGAGCCGGGACAGGGTCCGCCCGAAGCCCGCACCGAAGCGGAAGCCGCCGATCCGCTCCGCGATGGCGTCGCGCTCCTCTCGAGAGGTGATCCTGGCGCCGACGAGGCTCTGGGCCCGCTCCAGCGCGGCCGCCTGGGTGAAGTGCACGACGTAGACCGGTGCCCGGCCGGCCTCGAGCAGTTCCTCGATGGTCTCGTGCAGCGGCGTCTCCGCGTAGGAGAACTCGAGCGGCACCGGTCGATCCGTGCCCGTGATGACTGCGGTTGCCCGGCCGGTTCGCCGGGTCAGGTCGTCCCGGAACATGGTCACCTCGCCGAGGGTGGCCGACATGAGGACGAACTGGGCCTGCGGGAGCTCGAGGATGGGCACCTGCCAGGCCCAGCCGCGATCGGGCTCGGAGTAGAAGTGGAACTCGTCCATGATGACGAGCCCGACATCGGCGGCCGCCCCCTGGCGCAGGGCGAGGTTGGCGAGGATCTCGGCCGTGCAGCAGATGATGGGGGCGTCGGAGTTCACCGACGCATCGCCGGTGATCATCCCGACGTTGTCGGCGCCGAACTGGGCGCAGAGCGCGAAGAACTTCTCCGACACGAGCGCCTTGATCGGTGCCGTGTAGAAGGACACGCAGTCCTCGGCGAGGGCGGTGAAGTGCGCCGCCGTGGCGACGAGCGACTTCCCCGAGCCGGTCGGCGTCGAGAGGATGATGTTGCTGCCGCTCAATACCTCGAGGAACGCCTCCTCCTGGTGCGGGTAGAGCGTGAGGCCCTGCTCCTCCGCCCAGCCGGTGAAGGCCTCGTAGAGGCTGTCGGGATCCGGGTTCGTGGGGATCCGCTCGTTGAGGTTCTTCACCCCGCGAGTATGCCGCCTCGAAACGATGCCGTATGCCGCTGGGCCGGCCTCGTGGTGGGCGCACGGGGCCGCCTGCCTGCCTCTGCCAAAGCGTGGCCGCATCGGGTATGAGTGGTAGGTGACCTCATTACGCTTCGGGCTCAAGCTCAGCCAGGACGCGACCATCGACCAGCTGCGAGACCTGTGGCGTGTCGCCGACGAGGGCGGCTTCGACAGCTGCTGGGTCATGGATCACTTCGCCACGCTCGGGCCGCGGGATGACGGAGACATCTTCGAGACCTGGACGTTGCTCGCTTCGATGGCCGAGGTGACGGCACGCACGAGGATCGGGTGCGCCGTCGTGGGCAACACGTACCGCCATCCGGGGGTGCTGGCGAAGATGGCGGTCACCGTCGACCACCTGTCCGGCGGGCGCCTGGACTTCGGCATCGGGGCCGCTTGGGCGGAGAACGAGCACACCATGCTCGGGCTCGACTTCGGCACGCGGAAGGACCGCGCCGACCGGCTCGAGGAGAGCCTCCAGGTCATCCGGGCCCTGTGGACCCAGCCGCGCACGAGCTTTTCCGGCAAGCACTACCGGCTGGAGAATGCGGTGGCCGAGCCCAAGCCCGTCCAACGGCCGCACCCGCCGATCTGGATCGGTGGCTCGGGGCCGAGACGCACGCTCCGGATCGCTGCACAGTACGCGGACGTGTGGAACGCCGCAGGTGGCGACCCTGCCGAGATCGCTGCGTCGTCGGCGATCCTCGACCAGCACTGCGCGGCCCTCGGGCGCGACCCCGGTGAGATCCGTCGATCGGTCCAGTTCCGGGTCAGCGCCGACACGGTGGACCAAGCTGCAACAACCGCCAAGTCATACGTTGAGGTCGGAATCACCGACTTCCTGCTCATCGTCAGCGGCCCAGACCCGGTCGCCATCGCGGAGGAGCTCACGACCCAGCTTCCTCGCCTCCGCGACCTCGAATAGCCGTGTGAAGGCCTGCCGCGCGCCGAACTGCGCGTTGGAGCAGGAGCGAGCTCAGCGGCATACGGAACTCTCACTGGAAACGCGGAGGCGCGCGTCGAAGCGGCGGTCATGGGTAACGCTTCGGTGTGAAAGTCATGGGAGTCAACGCGCTGTTCCACGACCCGTCGGCGGCGCTCGTCGTCGACGGACAGCTTGTCGCGGCGGCGGAGGAGGAGCGGTTCAGCCGGCGCAAGCACGGCAAACGGCCCGTGCCCTTCGCGGCCTGGGAGCTGCCGGAGCTGTCCATGCGCTGGTGTCTCGAGCACGCGGGCCTCGCGCCCCAGGACCTCGATGCTGTCGCGTACTCCTTCGACCCACAACTGGCCAAGCCGGCGGAGGACATGGGGCTCGACGACCCCTGGGACCATCTGAGGCGGCTCTACGCCGAGCGCGCGCCCGAGTTCATCGCGTCCGCGTTGCCCGGTTTGGACCGGTCCAAGGTGCGTTTCGTCGCTCACCACGTCGCCCACGCGGCGTCGGCCGCCCTGGCTGCGCCGGTCCCGCAACCGGGTCGGCCGGCCAGCGTTCTCGTGCTCGACGGCCGAGGCGAGCAGGCATCCCATCTGTCCGGACGCTATGAGGACGGGCGCCTGGACACGCTGGCGACCCAGCAGCTGCCGCACTCGCTCGGCCTGCTCTACGAGTCGCTGACGGAGCACCTCGGCTTCCTCCGCTCCAGCGACGAGTTCAAGGTCATGGCCCTCGCGTCCTACGGGCGTCCGCG
>DASUQN010000199.1:0-5188 GCA_036280515.1 Intrasporangium sp.
CCGCCATGGCCATCGTGCTCGGCCTGATGCAGGTGCTCATCGGCTGGGCGCTCGTCTCTCTCAGCCGCCGGGAGGTGGCCTACGAGGCGGCTCCGGCCTGATCCGGCCGCGACCTTCCTCGGAAGGAACGCGACCAAGCCGTATGCCGCTGAGCCAGCTCAGCGGCATACGTCTGAGTTCTCTTGTGGTACAGACCAACTCAAGGTAGATCGCTCTCGGGCCACGTTCAGGGACGGAGCCATTCGTGTCGAGCCGGTGACCGCGCTCGGGTCGGGCTCGTCGCCGCGGGTACGGTTCCAGACATGGCAGCCCTGACGGCAGAGCAGCTCGTCACCACGCCGGTCTTGCGAACGTCGTGGCTCGAGGTCGGATTCGTGCACTGGCGAGTGTCGGCCCACTCCATCGATGCGCTGCTGCCGCCAGGCCTCACCGCGGATGTCCATGACGGCTCCGCGTGGGTCACGCTGGTCCCGCACGTGATGGCGGACATGCGGCCGTTCGGGCTGCCGCTGCTCCCGGACCTCAGAGCCATCCCCGGTGGGCGCCTGCCCGACCTGTCGAGCGCTCCGGAGATCAACCTGCGCACCTACGTCCGTGGCCCGGACGGAAGGGATGGGCTGTGGTTCTTCTCGTTGGATGTCGCCAACACCGCCGTGGCCGCTGCGGCTCGCGCCTTCGCGGGTGCCCCGTACTTCGCGTCCCGGCTGCGCATCGAGCGAGAGAAGCTCTCGGTGCGGTATGCCGGGTCGCGGACGGGTCGGCCCGAGCTCTTCGACCTGACGATCCAGCCGGGCGCAGCCATCGAGCCGTCCGAGCTCGACGTCTGGTTGACCGGGCGCTGGCGCGCCTATACCAGGCACCTGGGCAGCCTTCTGGTCACGCCGGTCGAGCACGAGCCGTGGCCACTGCGGGCGGCCACACTGCAGTCCTGCCGCGAGAGCCTCACCGCGGCCGCGGGCCTGCCCGGCGTCGAGGACGCCGTGGTGCGCTTCTCCGAGGGCGTGACCACGGTGCGCATCGGGTTGCCGCGGGTCGTGCGCTGAGTGCACCTCAGGGATTGACTGAGGAGGCCTGCCGGAGCTGCTCCTGCCAGTAGGCCTGCTGCGCGGGATAGTAGTCGTCCCACGCGGCGAACTCAGTGCCCTCCAGCACGGCACCGAGACGATCCAGGTAGTACTCCCACCCGGGGCCGTAGCTGCTCGCGCCCTCGTCGGCGGGGTCGACGGGTTGGTGGAAGACCAGCGTGGTGACGCCGTCCGTCTCCGTCAGGTCGACCCCGAGCCGCCACGACGCGCCCGCCTGGAACGACTCGACATCGAGGTGGCCCGGCGGGTCACAGCGGTGGATCAGCACGTCCCCGGGTTCGCTCGCGCCCTCGGCGGTCATCACGAACTGGACCCGCTTGCCCGGACCCGGTTCGCCCGTCCAGGTGCCGATCCACCGGTTCATCCGCTCGGGATCGACGATGGTGTCCCAGACCTCCGCGACCGGAGCGCGGAAGGTCCGTTCGATCACGATGACAGGTCCGCTGGCCGACTGTTCGACGCGGCCAGTCGCTGCGATGGTCATGCGTCCTTCTCCTCGCGTTGGCACGGGTGGTTCTCCAACGTACGCCGCTCGTCGTCAAACCGGGACTAGGGCATGGTGGGGGTATGGCTGTGGACCAGGACGAGATCGAGCGAAAGTACGACGTCGGCTCGGAGGTCGTGTTCCCCGACCTCTCGGCAGTTGGGGGAGTGGGCTCGGTCGGTCAGGCCGAGGAGTTCCGGCTCGAGGCGGTCTACTTCGACACACCTGGTCTCGACCTGGCGCGCAGGGGACTGACCCTGCGACGGCGACGTGGGGGCACGGACGAGGGCTGGCACCTCAAGCTGCCCAGGTCCGGCGACAGCCGCACCGAGGTCCACGAGCCGCTGGGGGATGCCGAGGAGAACGTGCCCGCGTCCCTGCGCGCCCGCGTGCGCGCCCTCGTGCGCGATCGCCCGCTCGTCCCGGTTGCCGAGGTGACCACGGTCCGGCGCGAGTACGCCCTGAAGGACGGTGAGGGCACCGTCCTGGCGCGGGTCTGCGACGACCAGGTGCAGGCGACCCCGTTGGCCGGTTCGCATGGCTCGAACGGCTCGAGCCCGTCTGAGGCGGTGCAGTCGTGGCGCGAGTGGGAACTCGAGCTCGACGGCGGGGCGGAGGACGTGCTCGAGCTCGTGGAGGAGCACTTGGTGGCCGCAGGTGCCTCCCCGGCCACGTCCGCGTCGAAGCTGAGCCGAACGCTCGGTGATGTCGTGCCCGATGCGCGCCCGCAGCCGTCGGCCAAGGAGCTGAGGAAGGGCACTGCCGGGCAGCTGCTCCTCGCGCATCTGGCCGAGCACATGGCTCGGCTGCACGCCCAGGACGCGGCCGTCCGGACCGGTGAGGCCGAGGGCGTCCACCAGCTGCGGATCGCGGCACGCCGGCTGAGATCGGCGCTTGCCACCTGCCGCCCGTTGCTCGACCGCGAGGCAACCGACCCCGTTCGCGACGAGCTGCGTTGGCTCGGTGAGGTGTTCGCCCCCGCCCGGGACGCCCAGGTGTTGCGGGAGCACCTGAGGGACGAGCTCGACGAGCAGCCCGCTGACCTGGTGGTCGGCGCGGTGGCCTCGCGGATCGACGACCAGCTGAGTGCCGCCTTCCAGACCGGTCGCGAGCGCGCCCTCGAGTCGCTCGACAGTGCCAGGTACCTGCACCTGCTCGACGCCCTCGACGAACTGGTCGAGTCTCCACCGTTCACGCAAGAGGCGGATGCGCCCGGGAAGCTGGCCGTGCCGCGTCTCCTGGGCCGCGATGTCAAGAAGCTTCGCCGGGAGGTCCGCGCGATCGACTCCGCGGAGGACTCGACGGCCCGCGACATCGCCTTCCACGAGGCGCGCAAGAAGGCCAAGCGACTGCGCTACGCCGCCGAGATGGCCACACCCGTGCTGGGCAAGCGGGCTCGGTCCTTGACCAAGGCGGCCAAGAAGATCCAGACGACGCTCGGAGAGCACCAGGACTCGGTCGTCGCGCGGCAACGGCTGCGTGAGCTCGCCATGCAGGCCCATCTGGCCGGGGAAAACGCGTTCACCTACGGGCGTCTGCACGCCTTGGAGCAAGCTCGGGCAGAACGCGCCGAAGCGGACTTCGCCGACGCCTGGCGCAGGTTCCGGCGCAAGCAGCTGCACCGCTGGAGCGGGAAACCCGCTTGAATCACATGGGCGCCGGGCGTTTTGCTGGGTGCCATGACTGAGCACCGGATCCGCGTCGGGCGGGCGACGGACGCCGACCGCTATCTGACGACCGATCACACCGTCTGGTTCGACGAGATACCCGACCGTCCCGCGGAGGAGCAGCTGGTCGGCCTGCCCGAGAGCCAGCGGTTCGCGGCGGAGGTGGATGGGGCCGACCCTGGCAGCTACGCCGGGCTCTACGGCGTGTTCCCGCTGACGCTCGCGATACCCGGCCCGGAGTCGAGCACCCGATCGGTTGCCTGTGCCGGCCTGACCTGGGTTGGTGTCCATCCCGACCAGCGGCGCAAGGGTGTGCTCACCGCGATGGTCAAGGACCACATCGAGCGGGTTCACGAGGAGCGGGGCACCCACGTCTCTGCCCTCCATGCCAGCGAACCGGCGATCTACGGCCGGTTCGGCTATGGCCTGGCGTCGACGGAGCTGCACGTCAGCCTGGGCCGCGGCACGACGCTGACGGCACCGCATCTGGAGGACGCGGCTGCCGGTGTCACCACGCAGCTGGCGACCGCGACGGATCCCGACGTCTCCAAGCGGATGCGCGAGTGCCACCTCGCCCACGCCGACCTCGGCTCGGTGGTGGGCGACGCCGGCTACTACTCACGGATCTGCAACCTGCCGCCGGAGCAGCTGCGGGACCAGGAGCCGCGGCGGGTCCTGTTCGCGCGGCGGGACGGGAGCGACGTCGGGTTCGCCATGTTCCGGCGCAGCCACAAGTGGGAGAAGGCCCGGCCGGCCGGCGACCTCGACGTGTGGGCTGTGGTCGGTGACGCGGCGGCTCAGCTGGCCCTGCTCCGCCGGCTGGTCGACTTCGACCTGATGGGCACGGTCAAGGTGCGCACCGTCGGCGTCGATGACCCGTTGCTGCACTGGGCCGGGGGGCCGCGGGCGACCTCCGACGTCGAGACCTACGACAGCCTGTGGCTCCGACTCGTCGACCTGCCCGAGGCGCTGCAGGACCGGACGTGGAGTGCGCCGTGCGACGTCGTGGTCGAGGTCGAGGACGCCACCGCCTCATGGAACCAGGGCACCTGGCGCATCCGGGTCAGCGATGGGGGCGAGGGAGCCGTCGAGTGGACCACCGCTGAGGCCGACCTCCACCTGCCCGTCGGGGCGCTGGGAGCCGCGTACCTCGGTGGCGGCAACCTCGTCGCGATGCAGCGCGCGGGCCTCGTGGAGGAACGCCGTCGCGGTGCGACCGCCCAGCTGTGGCGCGCCCTGCGCACCGAGGCCGCGCCCACCGCGGCGGTGGGGTTCTGACGACGCCCCCCTCGTGTGTGAGTGCGGGAGGAGACCAACTCGGCCGTATGCCGCTGAGCCGGCTCAGCGGCATACGGCTGGGTTGGCTTGTTGCTGAGTGCCTCTCGGCTGGGTGTCACATCCGCCACGGGGCCGGTGCCTCCATGGGACCAACACGCGGTTCGAGGTAGAACCTCGCTCCCGAGAGCGACCGTCAACCTCGAACCGGATACCTCGAACCAGAGTCCCTGGGGACGCGGCACTGGTGGGATGGTCGCTCATCGGCACCTTTCGAGGGGACAACGGCCCCTACGCTATCCGGAGCCCTGCCCGCCCATGCGGCCGTGTCTGACCGGGATCTCGAAGCGTCAGTCACCTTGGCCGGGTGAGAGCGTCCGACCCGGGACCTGTTGCGCCAGCTGCGCCAGGCGAGTGGCCAGGGCCGCGATGTCTGCCGGGCCAGTGCCACAGCAGCCGCCGACACATCGTGCTCCGGCGGCGATCCACGACTCGACGAGGTCGAGGTCGATCGGGTCGCCGTAGACCCATTGCCGAGCGCGGCCGTCCCAGCTTCCGCCGCGGTTCGGGTAGGCGACGGCGGGTCTTCCGGTCGCAGCCACGGCCGCCTGGATGGCGCCGAGCACGTCGTGCTGCGAGGAGCAGTTGACGCCCGCGTACACGATCGCGCGGCAGCC
>DASUQN010000200.1:0-3070 GCA_036280515.1 Intrasporangium sp.
CTACTGCACGCCCGGGATGATCATGCAGGCCGTCGACCTGCTCAAGGACAACCCGAACCCCACCGAGGAGCAGATCCGTGAGGGGCTGGAGGGCAACCTCTGCCGTTGCACCGGCTACCACAACATCGTCCTGGCCGTGAAGCAGGGCGCCGAGGCGATGTCCAGCACACCGGTCCCGGCCGGCGCCGAGCGTGAGGGGGTGGCGTCATGACGATCACCGAGGACTCGACCACCGTTGCCGGCGGGAACGGTAACGCCGAGGTCGGCAGGGCACGGCGTCGCAAGGAGGACCAGCGCCTCATCACCGGTCGCACCCGCTGGACCGACAACATCACGCTCCCGGGCATGCTCCACATCGCGATGGTGCGCAGCCCCTTCGCACATGCGCGGATCGCCTCGATCAACACCGACGAGGCCAAGGCCGCGCGCAACGTCGTTGCCGTCTTCACCGGTGAGGACCTCAAGGACGTCCAGGGCATCAACGCCAATGCCTGGCCGATCACCGCCGACCAGGTCACGCCGACACACCTGCCGATGGCCGTCGAGCGGGTCGCGTGCGCCGGTGAGATCGTGGCCTGCGTCGTGGCCCGCTCAGCCGCCGAGGCCCGCGACGCGGCCGAGCTCGTCGACGTGGACCTCGAGGAGCTCCCCGCCGTCCTCGACATGAAGGAGGCCATGAAGGACGAGGTGCTCGTCCACCCCGACCTCGGCACGAACAGGTCCGCGCTGTGGACCCTCGACTCGCAGGAGGCCGGCACCGGCGACGACGTCGACGCGGCCATCGAGGCGGCCCGCTCCGACGGCGTCGTCATCGAGCGAGAGTTTCGCCAGCAGCGGCTCATCCCGGCGTTCATGGAGCCCCGATCCGTCGTCGTCGACCCGACCGGTGAGCAGATCACGATGTGGTCGGCGACGCAGATCCCGCACATCCTCCGATTCCTGCTCGCGCTCACCACCGGCGTCTCCGAGTCGAAGATCCGCGTCGTCGCCCCCGATGTGGGTGGCGGCTTCGGTGGCAAGCTCCAGACGACGCCTGAGGAGTTCGTCGCCTTCGCGGCGGCGCGGCAGCTCGGCAAGCCGGTCAAGTACTCCGAGACCCGGTCCGAGTCACTCCTCTCGGGTCACCACGGACGTGACCAGTGGCAGAAGCTGACCTTGTCGGCGAGGAAGGACGGCACCGTCACCGGATTCAAGGTCGAGCTGCTCGCCGACCTCGGCGCCTACGTCGCGCTCGTTGGCGGAGGCGTCCCGGTCCTGGGGGCCTGGATGTTCAACTCGATCTACAAGTTCCCCGCCTACCGGTTCACCGTCCAGACGGTCCTGACGAACAAGACCTGGGTCGATGCCTACCGCGGCGCAGGCCGACCAGAGGCGACCTTCGGCGTCGAGCGGATGATGAACGAGCTCGCCAACGAGCTCGGCATGGACCCGCTCGAGCTGCGTGAGAAGAACTGGATCAAGCACGAGGAGTTCCCGTTCACGACAGTGGCGGGGATGACGTACGACTCCGGCAACTACGAGGCCGCGACCGCCCGGGCCAAGGAGCTCTTCGGCTACGACGAGCTGCGGGCGGAGCAGCGGCGCCGCCGTGAGAGCAACGACCCGGTCCAGCTCGGCATCGGCGTCTCCACCTTCACGGAGATGTGCGGCCTCGCCCCCTCCCGGGTCCTCGGGCAGCTCAGCTATGGCGCCGGGGGCTGGGAGCACGCGACGATCCGCATGCTGCCCACCGGCAAGGTCGAGGTCGTGACGGGCACCTCGCCCCACGGCCAGGGCCACGAGACGGCGTGGAGCCAGATCGTCGCCGAGCGGCTCGGCGTGCCGTTCGAGGACATCGAGGTCCTCCATGGAGACACGCAGATCAGCCACAAGGGCCTCGACACCTACGGCTCGCGATCCCTCGTCGTCGGTGGTGAGGCGCTCGTCCTCGCGGCGGACAAGGTGATCGAGAAGGCGAAGGTCTTCGCGTCACACCTGCTCGAGGCCAGCGAGGAGGACCTCGAGTTCTCGGGCGGGCGGTTCGCGGTCAAGGGCACGGACAAGGGCATGACCCTGGCCGACATCTCGACGGCGTGCTTCACGGGCCACAACCTGCCCGAGGACGTCGAGCCCGGTCTCGACGCCGAGGCGACCTACGACCCGGTCAACTTCTCCTTCCCGCACGGCACCCACCTCTGCGCGATGGAGGTCGACACGGAGACCGGCGCGACGACGATGCGCTCCTACGTGTGTGTCGACGACATCGGCGTCGTCGTCAACCCGCTCATCGCCGAGGGCCAGGTCCACGGCGGCCTCGTCCAGGGCATCGCCCAGGCGCTGTGGGAGGGTGCCGAGTACGACGAGAACGGCACCCTCGTGACGGGGTCGTTCGTCGACTACACCCTGCCGACCGCCGCCGACACGATCAGCTTCGTCACCGACCGGACGGTATCCCCCTCGACGACGAATACCTTGGGCACCAAGGGAGTCGGTGAGGCGGGCACGATCGCGTCGACCCCGGCCGTCGTCAACGCCATCGTCGACGCCTTGCGCCCGATGGGCGTCCAGGATGTCCCGATGCCGTGCACCCCCGAGCGCGTCTGGCGGGCCATCCAGTCCGGAGGCGCGGAGCGCCAGGTCGACTCGGCGGGCGACGCCCAGCCGCACTTCGACGCGGACGCGCCCAACCAAGACACCCCCGAGCAGGAAGGCGGTGCCCAGTGATCCCCGCATCGTTCGACTACGTGGCCCCGACGACGGTTGCCGACGCGATCGCGGCACTCGCCGAGCACGGCGACGACGCCAAGGTGCTGGCCGGTGGGCAGTCCCTGTTGCCGATCCTGCGCATGCGGCTCAACACGCCGAGCGTCGTTGTCGATCTCGGCCGCATTCCTGAGCTGGCTGGGATCACCGAGGAGGGCGACACGATCGTCATCGGCGCCATGACGCCGTATGCCGCTGTGCTCGCTTCCCAGGTCGTGTCCACTCACGCTGGGCTGCTCTCCAAGGCGGTTGCGACCGTGGCCGATCCGCAGATCAGGCACCGTGGAACCGTCGGGGGCGCCCTGGTGCACGCCGACCCTGCTGGTGA
>DASUQN010000201.1:0-2560 GCA_036280515.1 Intrasporangium sp.
AGATCAGCGACGAGGACATCTCGGGCCTGAACATCCCCACGGGCATGCCGCTCATCTACGAGCTCGACGAGTCGTTCGTGCCGGTCTCGCGCGGGGGCCGCTACCTCGACCCGGAGGCCGCCAAGGCTGCCGCAGAGGCCGTGGCCAAGCAGGGCCGCTGACCCCTCGTCACGGCCTGGTCCCAGAACGTGCCTCCGGGTGCGTCCCTGCGCCCCACTCTCCGTCGATGTCGTATGCCGCTGAGCTGGCTCAGGCGACGGACTCAGCCACCGTGGGTGGCGGGTTCAGGGCGGACCAAGCCCAGCGGCATACGGCCCCATGCCCCCCAGACCAGTCGAAAGAACACGTTCGGGTCCCCCTGAACCCTCAAGGTCGCTCTGTCGATCGACGTCAGCTGGTGCGCTCGATCTCCGCGATGATGTCGGCGTCCTCGGCCTCTTCGTGGTCGTAGCTGACCTCGGCGTCGTACTCACCCGTGACCAGGTAGATGACACGCCGGGCGACCGACACGGCGTGGTCGGCGAACCGCTCGTAGTAGCGACCGATGAGAGCCAGGTCGAGCACGGTCGCCCGCGGCAGGGCGCGGTCCTCGTCGAGCAGGGCCGCGAACAGGTCGCTGTGCAGCTCGTCCATCGCGTCGTCGTCCTTGTCCAGCGTCGCCGCCGCATCGACGTCCTTGCTCGCGATGATCGAGCCGCACTTGGCCACGATCGCCTCCGCGACCTGCCCCATCTGGAGGATGTGCGAGCGCAGGGCGGCAGGAACGGCCGAGTCGGGGTGCCGGAGCCGGGCCACCTTGGCCACGTGACGGGCGAGGTCGCCCATCCGCTCGAGGTCCGAGCTCATGTGCATCGCGGTGACGACGATGCGCAGGTCGGTGGCGACCGGCTGCTGCCGGGCAAGAAGGTTGACCGACAGGTTGTCGAGGTCGATGCGGATCTCGTCGAGCTTCTTGTCAGCCTCGATCACCGACTCGGCGAGCTGCACGTCGGCGTCGAGCAGGGCGGTCGTGGCACGAGAGATGGCGGACCGTGCCAGCCGGGTCAGCTCGACGAGCTGGTCCGTGATCCGGTCGAGGTCCTCGTGGAACTGGTCGCGCAATGTCTTCCTCGTCTCGTGCGTGCGTGCGGAGGTCCGGGGCCGAGGGTGCCACTCGTGCGTAAATGGAGGGCGACCGGCAGGTGAACTCTCCGTTCTGGCCGAGCGTGCCAGGGATCCGTCTGGTCAAGAGCCTGCCACAGGAATGCGTAACCTGAGGGTGTGGATCCGACGACCGCGGCGATCCTTGGGGGCATCGCCGGCCTGACGCTAGGCGGCGTCGCGGTGCTCGCCGTCCGGCTCTCGGACCGGGACAGCCGAAACGAGGTCGTCATCGCCCCAACGCCCGACCTGCCCCCCGGTGTGGGCGAGGTGCTCGCCGTCCTCCGCTCGGGCGGCATCGTCGTCGACCGCTCGGACCGCGTCGTCAACAACTCGCCCGCTGCCGTGGCGCGCGGCCTCGTGCGCGGCCAGGAGCTCGTCCACCCGGAGCTGCTCCAGCTCGCCCGGGCGGTTCGGCGCGACGGGGTGATCCGCGAGGTCGAGCTCGACCTGCGCAAGGGCATCGGTGAGGCGCGGCTCGTCGTCGCGGCCCGGGTCGCACCGCTCGGCGCGGACCACGTGCTCCTGCTCGTCGAGGACATCTCCCAGGCTCGCCGCGTCGAGGATGTCCGGCGTGACTTCCTGGCCAACGTCAGCCATGAGCTCAAGACCCCGGTTGGCGGGATCTCCCTGCTCGCCGAGGCCCTGCTCGACGCCGCCGACGACCCCGAGGCCGTCCAGCGCTTCGCGACCCGCATCGGCATCGAGTCGCGGCGCCTGACCAACCTCGTCAAGGAGATCGTCGAGCTGTCGCGTCTCCAGGGCACCGATGTCGTCACCGACCCGGCGCTCGTCGACGTCGGTGCGTGCGCCCAGGACGCCGTGGAGCGAAACCACCTCCTCGCCGAGGAGAACGGCATCGAGGTGGCCATCCAGACGGAGCCCGGCTGCGAGGTGTGGGGTGACGGTGAGCTCGTGACCACGGCGATCGCCAACCTCATCGGCAACGCCATCTCCTACTCGGACTCCGGCACCCGGGTGGGTGTGTCAACCCGTCGGCGCGACGGAAGCCTCGTCGAGGTGGCCGTGACGGACCAGGGTCTCGGGATCCCGCCCGACGAGCAGAAGCGGATCTTCGAGCGCTTCTACCGGGTTGACGCGGCCCGGTCGCGGGCCACCGGGGGCACCGGTCTCGGACTTGCCATCGTCAAGCACGTCGTGGAGAACCACGGAGGCACCGTCACCGTGTGGTCCCAGGTGGGCCGAGGCTCCACCTTCACCATCTCGCTGCCAGCGGCGCCGCCCGCCCGGGCAGCAGCGGAGTCATCCTCGGGCTCGCAGCCCGGCCATCCGGACCCGTCTCCGGGGGAGGCCGTCGGGCATGCTGCAATTGCGCCACATCCGGCCACCACGGCCAGAGCCACGAAAGGTCAGCCTTGAGTCGAATCCTGATCGTCGAGGACGAGGTGTCCTTCTCCGA
>DASUQN010000202.1:0-5223 GCA_036280515.1 Intrasporangium sp.
ACGCAGTACCGGGCGGAGGAGTACCTGCCTGTCGAGTCAGTCGTCAGTGCGGTGCGGCTCGCGGTGACCGCCTCTCCAGAGGCATCCATCGACATGCTGACGCTGCGGCCGCGCGGGTTCCGGTCCTTGATGGCGGACTGATCCGGCTCAGATGCGGCTGGCCCCACGCGTCGGCATGATCGCGAACTGCGTGAAAGCGAGAGCCTCGATGAGCGCCGCCTCACGCTGGTCCGGGGCCATCTTGCGGGTTGCCACCTCGATGATGACGTCACCCGACCAGCCGGTGTCGACGAGGTGCTCGAGAACCTCGCTGCACGGCTGCGACCCGCGGCCGGGAACGAGGTGCTCGTCCTTGAACGACCCGAGACCGTCGGCGAGGTGGAGGTGTGCGAGGCGCGACCCCAGCTCGCGCACCATGTGCAGGGCATCCGAGCCGGCCGTCGCCGTGTGGGACAGGTCCATGGTGACGTTGTCGTAGGGCTGGTCCACCGGGTCCCAGTGCGGGAGGTAGGCGAGCATCTCGCGCCGCGCCGTGCGCCACGGGAACATGTTCTCCACCGCGAGCCGGATCCCGGTGTCGTGCTCACGCAGGGCCACGCCATCGATGAAGGAGGCGGCGTAGTCCCGCTGCCATCGGAACGGCGGGTGCAGGACGACGGTGGGCGCGCCGACCTCCAGCGCCAGCTCGATCGAGCGGTCGACCTTGTCCCACGGGTCGGTGCCCCACACGCGTTGCGTGAGGAGCAGCGTCGGCGCGTGGACCGACGCGATGGGCAGCCCGTGGTGCTCGCTCAGCGAACGCAGGGCGCCGGGCTCCTGCGTCACCGGGTCGGTCCACACCATGACCTCGACCGCGTCGTAGCCGAGCCGCGCGGCCGTTGCGAAGGCAGTGGCCGCGTTGTTCGGGTACATCGCGGCCGTGGAGAGCCCGATGCGGATCGTCATGGGGTTCATTCTGGGGTACGGCCCGGACGGACGCCGGGCGAGGTCCATGTGACGGGCGCACCGGCCGTGGTCGTCGGCTCCTGTCTGGTCCTAGGCAGGCCTGCTCGGCTCCTCGTCAGGGTCGAGCAGGTCGAGTCGCCTGAGGATCAAGCCTTCCCGGAGCGCCCAGGGGCAGATGTCGAGCCGGTCGACGTTGAGCAGGTCCATCGCCGCCTCGGCGACGAGTGCACCGGCGAGCATCTGGTGGGCGCGCGCCGCGGACACCCCGGGAAGCGACACCCGCGCCGCGGCGTCGAGCCCCTTGAGCTTGTCGACGATCGTCTCGAGGTCCGCGCGGCGCAGCTCCCGCGGGACGAAGGGTCCGCTGTCGCGTGGAGCCGCCCCGGCGATCCGCGCCAGCGAACGCATCGTCTTGGACGTGCCGACCACGCGGTCCGGAGTGGGGGCCTTGAGCAGCGGCCGAACCTGTCGAGCGACCGTGGCACGGATGTACGAGCGCACGGCACGCGACTCCTGCGCAGTCGGGGGGTCGCCGGGCAGTCGTTCCCGGGTGAGGCGGCCGGCGCCGAGCGGCAGGCTGATGGCAACGTCTGGGTCCTCGTCGATCCCCGAGGCGAGCTCGAGTGAGCCCCCGCCGATGTCGATGACGAGCAGCCGGCCACTCGACCAGCCGAACCACCGGCGGGCGGCGAGGAACGTCACCCGGGACTCGTCGACGCCGCTCAGCACCTCGAGCGCGACACCCGTCTGCTCCCAGAGCCGTTCGATGATCGCGTCGCCGTTCGGCGACTCGCGCATGGCGGACGTGGCGAAAGCGAGCAGCTCCTCGACGCCCTGGTCCTCGGCGATCTCGAGGCACTCACGGATGAACTCGACGAGCCGCACCGTCAGGTCGTCGCTGATGAGCCCGTCAGGCGTGAGGTGCTCGGACAGTCGCAGGTCGATCTTGTGGGAGAACGCGGGCAGGGGATGGGCGCCGGCGTGCGCGTCCACGACGAGCAGGTGGACGGTGTTGGACCCGATGTCGATGACGCCCAGCCGCATCCTTCGACATTAGCCCGACTGGGTGAACATCCACTGAACGGTCGGTGATCGGCGGACTCTGACCCGTCAGGGGGTGCGCCGGCTGAGCGTGAGGGAGGCCAAGACGAGTGCAAGGATGATGAAGCCCATGACGATCACGATGGACCAGGCCCCCGCGCTCGTCACCTCGGCATGCGCCGTGACCTCCTTCATCGCGTCGACTGCGTAGGACAGCGGAAGCAGGTTGGACACGGCGCTGAGGAACGGGGGTAGCCGGTCGCGGTCGACGAGCAGGCCGCAGAGCAGGAACTGCGGGATGATGAAGGCCGGCATGAACTGCACCGCCTGGAACTCGGTGCGCGCGAACGCGCTGGCGAGCAGCCCCAGGGACGTACCGAGGACGGCGACCAGGACGGCGACGAACACGAGCATCCACAGCGGACCGAGGACGTCGAGGTCGCACACCCAGATGGCGAAGGACGTCGCCAGGAGGGCCTGGACGATGGCCAGCGCGCCGAAGGCGCCGGCGTAGCCCAGCATGAAGTCGGCCTTGCCCATGCGGGTCGTGAGGAGCCGTTCCAGGGTCCCTGACTGGCGCTCCCGCAGCGTGGCCACCGACGTCACGACGAACATGACGATCAGCGGGAAGATGCCGAGGAGCGCAGGGCCGATCGCGTCGAAGACCGGCGTGTTGTTGTAGATCCAGGCGAGCAGCCCGATCGCGACCATGGGCACGCCCAGGATGAGCGCGATCGTGCGGTGGTCCGTGCGGATCTGGCGCAGTGCACGGCCGGTCGTTGCGATGGTCAGGCCGGGGTTCACCGGTTCTCCTCTCGGGCGGAGGCCTCGACGAGGGCAAGGAAGGCGGCGTCCGCGTCGGTCTCCCCGGTGCGCTCGAGCAGCTCGGCCGGCGTCACGTCGGCCAGGACCCGCCCGTCGCGCAGGAGGACGAGCCGGTCGCAGCGGGTCGCCTCGTCCATCACGTGGCTCGACACGATGAGCGAGCACCCCTGCGCGACGAGGTCATGGAAGTGGTTCCACAGGTCGCGGCGCAGGATGGGGTCGAGGCCCACGGTCGGTTCGTCGAGCACCAGCAGGCTCGGCCGGCCGACGAGGGCGCAGGCCAGCGAGACCCGGGACTCCTGGCCTCCTGAGAGGTTGCGGACGAGGACGCTTGCGTGGTCCTCCAGGTCGACCTCGGCCAGGGTGCGGCTGACCGCCTCGCGCAGCTCCCGGCCCGTGAGCCCCACCGCCCGGCCGAAGTAGGCGACGTTCTCCCGGATCGTGAGGTCCGAGTACACACTGGGCGACTGCGCCACGTAGCCGACCTGGTCGCGCAGGGCCAGGGTGCCGGCCTCATGGCCGAGGACCGTCACGGTGCCGGCCTCGATGACCTGGACGCCGACGATGGCCCGCATCAGGGTCGACTTGCCTGAGCCCGAGGGCCCGAGCAGGCCGACGACCTGGCGAGCGGGGATCTCGAGGGACAGGGCAGGCAGAACCAGACGCTCGCCACGCACGACGGTGAGGTCACGGACGAGAACCGCGGGACTCGCATCGCGGTGGGTCATGACCCGAATCTACGGGCCCGACGACGTAAAGTGTGGCGGTGGCCGAAGCACCCCTCGATCTCCCCCGCGTGTGGGTCGAGTTCACCGACCCCGCCGACGCTGGGCAGCGCTTCCGGTGCGACCTCACCTGGCTGACGAGCAACTGGACCTGCATCTTCGGGACCGGCTGCAAGGGGATCTACGCCGACCGTCCGGACGATGGCTGCTGCACCCTCGGTGCGCACTTCACCGACGCCGACGACCTCAACCGGGTGGCTGCCGTCGTTGCCGAGCTCGGCGAGGACGAGTGGCAGTACCGGGACGTCGGCACCGCGACCGGGCGTCGGAGGGACTGGACCGACAAGGAGGACGGGACACGCAAGACCCGGGTCGTCGACGGCGCCTGCATCTTCCTCAACCGGCCCGGCTTCCCGGCCGGAGCCGGCTGCGCCCTCCACCAGCACGCGCTGCTCACCGGCGCGCAGCCTCACACCGCCAAGCCGGACGTGTGCTGGCAGCTGCCGATCAGGCGCAGCTATCGGACCGTCGAGCTGCCCGACGACACCAGCTACCTCGAGGTGACGATCACCGAGTACGACCGGCGCGGCTGGGGACCTGGGGGCCACGACCTCGACTGGTACTGCTCCGGCAATCCCGAGGCGCACGTCGGTCGCGAGCCTGCCTACCGTTCGCTGGCGCCGGAGCTCATCGAGCTGATGGGTCGGGCGGGCTACGAGGAGCTGGCGATTCGCGCCGAGGCGCACCTGGCGCAGGTGCGGGCGGTCCGGGCGCGCGGCGCCCACAAGCTCCTGCCGCTCATCGTGCACCCGGCGACGATCGCGGCGACGCCCAGGCCTGGGCGGTCCACCGCGTGAGTGACATCATCGCCTCCCCCAACATCTGGGACACGCCGGATGTCTACGAGATCGAGAACGACGGCGTCGACCGAGCCGGTGTCATCGAGTCGGCGATGCGCGAGATCCAGGACTGGGCGGGTCGAGACGTGGTCGACATCGGCTGTGGGACGGGATACCACCTGCCGACGTTCGCCCGGACAGCGCGCTCGGTCGTCGGCGTGGAACCGCACCCACCGCTGGCTTCCCTTGCCGCACAACGTGTTTCCCGTATGCCGCTGTGCTCGGTCCGCGAGGAGGGCGCGGCTTCGATCGGGGTTGCGGATGCGTCCTTCGACGTGGCCCATGCCCGGTGGGCCTACTTCTTCGGGCCGGGATGCGAGCCCGGGCTGGTCGAGCTCGAGCGGATCATCCGGCCTGGGGGCGTGGCCTTCGTCATCGACAACGACGCGACGCGGTCGACGTTCGGAGCCTGGTTCCGCAGGGCCCTACCGTCCTACGACCCCAAGGCGGTCGAGCGGTTCTGGCAGCGCCAGGGCTGGTCACGCGAGCGTCTCGACATCCGTTGGGAGTTCGACTCGCGCGAGGACTTCGAGGCCGTCGTCCGCATTGAGTTCGCACCCGACCACGCCGACCGCATCCTGGCGGAGCACCCGGACGTGACCGGGGTCGACTACGCCGTCAACCTCTGGTGGCGGCGCTACTGAGCGCGATTGGGGCCGGGTTGCGATCGTGGGAGCCGATTCGGCGCACCCCTTGCCCCCGGACGCGGACAATCGGGCCCCGGTCCGATCGTCGGGGCACCTCCTGCCCCGGACGCGCGGACAATCGGGCCCCGGTCCGATTGTCGG
>DASUQN010000203.1:0-7395 GCA_036280515.1 Intrasporangium sp.
CGGCCCCGCGGGCCTGGCGGCGATCGCGCGGCGCACCCACGCCCACGCGCGGGCACTCGCCGAGGGCCTGAGGGCTGAGGGCGTCGAGGTGCTGACCCACAGCTACTTCGACACCGTGACCGTGTCTGTGCCGGGCCGCGCCGACGAGGTGGTGCGCGAGGCCGCGAACCGCGGCGTGAACCTGTGGCGCGTCGACGACGACCGGGTGTCGGTGAGCACCGACGAGACGACCGAGTTCGTGGACCTCGAGGCCGTCTGGGCGGCCTTCGGCGTCACCGGCCTGGACGCGGTCGAGGTCGAGGCGCCCGAGTGGCCCGAGGCATTCGTGCGCACCAGTGACTACCTCGCCCACCCGGTCTTCCGCACCCACCACAGCGAGACGTCGATGCTCCGCTACCTGCGCCGTCTCGCCGACCGGGACTTCGCCCTCGACCGGGGCATGATCCCCCTGGGCTCGTGCACCATGAAGCTCAACGCCACCACGGAGATGGAGTCCGTCAGCTGGCCGGAGTTCGCGAGCCTGCACCCCTTCGCGCCCGCGGACCAGTCCGAGGGCATCCGCCAGCTCATCGACGAGCTCGGCACCTGGCTGTGCGAGATCACCGGTTACGACGCGGTGTCGCTCCAGCCCAACGCCGGGTCGCAGGGTGAGTTCTCGGGGCTGCTCGCCATCCACGCCTACCACCGGGCCCGCGGTGAGGGTCACCGCCGGATCTGCCTCATCCCGGCCAGCGCCCACGGCACCAATGCCGCGTCTGCCGTCATGGCCGGACTCAAGGTGGTCGTCGTCAAGACGGCCCAGGACGGCACGGTCGACATGGCAGACCTTCGTGTCAAGGTCGACCAGCATCGCGACGACCTCGCCGCCATCATGGTCACCTACCCGTCGACGCACGGCGTCTACGAGGACACCATCACCGAGCTGTGTGAGCTCGTCCACGACGCCGGGGGACAGGTCTACGTGGACGGCGCGAACCTCAATGCGCTCGTCGGGCTTGCGCAGCCGGGGAAGTTCGGGGCCGACGTGTCCCACCTCAACCTGCACAAGACGTTCTGCATCCCCCACGGGGGCGGAGGTCCGGGCGTCGGCCCAGTGGCGGTGCGCGCGCACCTGGCACCGCACCTGCCCAACCACCCGTTGGCTCCCGAGGCCGGCCCCGAGTCGGGCGTCGGCCCCGTGAGTGCGGCCCCCTACGGCTCGGCCAGCATCCTTCCGATCTCCTGGGCGTACATCCGGCTCATGGGCGGCGACGGCCTGCGGCACGCCACACAGCTGGCCGTGCTCAACGCGAACTACGTGGCGGCGCGGCTGCGGGAGCACTACCCGGTGCTCTACTCGGGGCATGACGGCCTCGTGGCGCACGAGTGCATCCTCGACGTTCGGAAGATCACCGCGGACACCGGCGTGACCGTCGACGACATCGCCAAGCGCCTCATCGACTACGGGTTCCACGCGCCAACGATGAGCTTCCCCGTCGCCGGCACGCTCATGGTGGAGCCGACCGAGTCCGAGGACAAGCACGAGCTGGACCGGTTCTGCGACGCGATGATTGCGATCCGGGACGAGATCGAGGCGATCCACAAGGGCGACGTCGCCCTCGCCGAGAGCATGCTGCGCCACGCTCCGCACACCGCGCACGCCATCGCGAGCGGGGACTGGGTGCACGAGTACGAGCGCACGGGCGCGGCCTTCCCGGTTGGTGTCGAGGCGGCAGACAAGTACTGGCCCCCGGTGGGGCGCATCGACGGTGCCTATGGCGACCGACACCTCGTCTGCTCCTGCCCGCCGCCGGAGGCGTTCGAGAGCTGAGGGGTCGAGAGCCGGCGACACCCGGCCCAAACTCTCGCGCAGCGGCTGCTTGTGTGGTTGTCTCAGGTTCGTGGGAGCCGAAGTCGAACAGGCCAGGTACACCCGAGAGCAGCGGCAGCGATATCGCGAGAAGGTGCGCCGCGACCTGGACGTGTTCGAGCGGATGCTCGGCCACAGCCAGTTCGAGTTCGAGCGGCCCATGACCGGGCTGGAGATCGAGCTCAACCTCGTCAACGGCGACCTCGGTCCGAAGCTGGACAACAAGACGATCCTCGAGCAGATCGCCGACCCCGACTACCAGACCGAGCTGGCTCGCTTCAACATCGAGCTCAACGTCCGTCCCCGACCGCTGCCCGGTGACGCGGCGCTCGAGCTCGAGCAGGACCTGCGCGCGTCGCTCAACCACGCCTCGGAGCGGGCCGCCGAGCTGCACACCGGCATCGTCGCGATCGGCATCCTGCCGACCGTCATGCCTGAGCACTTCGAGGGCGACTGGATCAGCGAGAACATCCGCTACGAGGCGCTCAACATCGCGGTCCTCGACGCCCGCGGCGAGGACGTCTGGCTCGAGCTCGAGGGCCCGACCGGGGAGCGCATCGCGCGCTACTCGGACTCCCTCGCTCCGGAGTCGGCGTGCACGTCGATGCAGCTGCACCTGCAGGTGGAGCCCGAGCGCTTTGCGGACCACTGGAACGCCGCCCAGGTCCTCGCCGGTCCCCAGCTCGCCGTGGGCGCGAACTCGCCCTTCTTCCTCGGCCAGCGGCTCTGGGCGGAGACCCGCATCCCGTTGTTCACCCAGTCGACGGACACCCGCTCCGTCGAGCTGAAGAACCAGGGGGTCCGGCCGCGGGTCTGGTTCGGCGAGCGGTGGATCACGTCGATCTTCGACCTGTTCGAGGAGAACGTGCGCTACTTCCCGGCGCTGCTGCCGGAGATCACGGACGAGGAGCCCGAGGACGTCTTCGAGCGTGGTGAGGTGCCGGAGCTGAAGGAGCTGCGCCTGCACAACGGCACGGTCTACCGCTGGAACCGGCCCATCTACGACATCGTCCAGGGCCGACCGCACCTGCGGGTCGAGAACCGCGTGCTGCCCGCGGGCCCGAGCATCATCGATGTCCTGGCCAACGCCGCCTTCTACTACGGGACGATGCGGGTCCTCGACTCGGAGGACCGCCCGGTGTGGACGAGGATGAGCTTCTCCGCTGCGGAGGCCAACTTCGAGGAAGGGGCTCGCCTCGGGATCGACGCCCGGACGTACTGGCCGGGTCTCGGCGAGGTGCCGGCAACCGAGCTGGTGCTGCGCCGGCTACTGCCGATGGCGCACGAGGGGCTCGAGCGCTGGGGTGTGTCGCAGGCCGTGCGGGACCGCTACCTGTCCGTCATCGAGCAGCGCTGCCTGACGAGCATGAACGGCGCCTGCTGGCAGGCGGAGTGCGTGGCCCGGCTCGAGTCCCGAGGTCTCACGCGGGACGAGGCGTTGCGCGAGATGCTGGCGAAGTACATGGAGGGCATGCACGCCAACGAGCCGGTCCACACGTGGGAGCTCCCCAAGGAAGCCTGAGTCCCGCTGGGGCACAGTCATATTGCGTCCGTATGCCGCTGAGCTGGCTCGGGCGGCCTCGCCCGCTCACCGCGTGGTGGAGTTCCGGAGCAGGCGCCACGGAGACAGGTTGTAGGTGCCGATGCAGCGGGTGGCTCGATGGTGGGTCAGGATGCTCATCGACCCGGGATCGAGGATGAGGTGTTGCCCCAGACGTGGGCTGCGGCCCAGCCACACCGCCGTCAGGACCCGGAGGGCGTGGCCGTGCCCGAAGACCGCGACGTCACCCCGCTCGAGGCTCGGCCAGATCGTGTCGATGAGCTGCTGGGCCCTGGCGGCGACCTCCTCGAGCGTCTCACCGGGAGTGTCCCCGGGGACGACCCCGTCGACGAAGACCTCCCACGGCCGGCCGAGCCGCGCCGAGATGTCCGCGGTCGTGATGCCCTCGTAGGCGCCGTAGTCCCATTCCCGGAGGAGCGGCTCGACCTCGACGTCCGTCAGTCCGGCCAGCTCGGCGGTGTGTCGGGCCCGCTGCAGGGGTGACGCGAGGACGCGCTCGAAGGCCCGGTTCTGGAGGATCTCCCCGAGCTCGCGGGCCGCCTCCTCGCCCTCGGGCAGCAGGGGGAGGTCAGTGGTGCCGGTGTGCTGTCCACTGAGCGACCACTCCGTCTCGCCGTGGCGGAACAGGTAGACGCTTCCGGGCACGACACCGTCTGGCTTGGCCATGCGCGCAATCTAGCCGTCCGGACACGCTGGGGCCATGGACCTGCGCGTTCGCTGCCCAATGAGTTCTCGATCGATGGGCGCGCTCGGCGTCTGGGCGCGCACCGCGGAGTCGATGACCACGGCTCGCGCCGGCTGAGTTCTGGGTCAACCAACCGGAGGTACAGGGGCTGACGGGCTCGCGTAAGCGTGGCCACCGGGCTGCATCCGGTCGGTTGACCCGCCTTCAGACGCGGCTCCGCCGGACCAGCTCGAAGCACACCACCGCCGCGGCCGCCGCGACGTTGAGCGACTCGACGCCGCCCGCCATGGGGATGGACACCCACGTGTCGACGAGGCGGGCGACCTCCGGGCCGTGGCCGGACGTCTCACTGCCGAGGACGAAGGCGACCGGCTCCGGCAGATACGCGCCGAACAGGTCGTCCTCGCCCTCGGCGTCGAGCCCGACGACGTGGAACCCGTGCTCCTTGAGGGCGGAGACCGCCTCCACGGCGGTGTATCCCTTGAGGATCGGGGCCCGGAAGGCGACTCCGGCCGAGGCCTTGACCACGAGCGGGTCGATCGATGCGACACCCCGTCGCGGCACGACGATGCCGTCGACACCGGCGGCCGTGGCCGAGCGGAGGATCATCCCGACGTTCGCCGGCGTCGTGATGCCGTCGAGGACGAGGACGGTCCGAAGGTCGGCATGGTCGAGCGCGACGGCGAGCGGGAGCATCCGCGGCGCGACGACGTCGGCGAAGACACCCTGGTCCTGCCGGCCGTTGCCGGAGAGCTTCTTGACCCGCTCAGCGGACGCGGACTGGACGGTGATGCCCCGCCGGCCAGCAGCCTTCCTGATCTCCGCCAGCCCGGCGCCCTGAGCGCCCTCCGCGATGACGACCTTGTCCACGTGCAGGTCGGGATCGAGCAGGACCTCGTGGACGGGATTGCGACCATAGACCGTGATGAAGCGGTCCTTCGGGGAGATCTCAGGGGTCACCCGGTCAGGATCGCACGGCGCGCGACGGCCCGGGCAGAGCCCGCCGGGCTGGGAGGCCAGGTGACCCGAAAGCCGGCTCAGCGGCATACGGCAGCTTCTCGACGGGACCGGGAATGTGCGGTGGGGGGCCGCTGTTGGTATCCTTGAATCGTCAATTAATGAGGGAGCTGGGACACATGCAGTTCGGGATCTTCACCGTGGGCGACGTCACGACCGACGCCACGACGGGTCGCACGCCCACCGAGTACGAGCGGATCAAGTCGACCGTCGAGATCGCCAAGAAGGCCGAAGAGGTGGGTCTCGACGTCTTCGCCACGGGGGAGCACCACAACCCGCCGTTCGTGGCGCCCGCGAACCCGACCGTGCTGCTCGCGCACCTGGCCGCCGTCACCGAGCGGATCATCCTGACCACCTCGACGACCCTCATCACGACGAACGACCCGGTGCGGCTCGCCGAGGACTACGCCTACCTCCAGCATCTGGCCGACGGGCGGATCGACCTGATGATGGGCCGGGGCAACACCGGACCGGTCTACCCGTGGTTCGGCAAGGACATCCGCGACGGCATCCCGCTCGCCATCGAGAACTATGCCCTGCTGCACCGGCTGTGGCGCGAGGACGTCGTCGACTGGCAGGGCAAGTACCGCACGCCCCTCCAGGGCTTCACCTCCACCCCGCGCCCGCTGGAGGGCGTGCCGCCCTTCGTGTGGCACGGCTCGATCCGGAGCCCAGAGATCGCGGAGCAGGCTGCCTACTACGGTGACGGGTTCTTCTCGAACCACATCTTCTGGCCCTCCAGCCACACCAGGCAGATGGTCCAGCTCTACCGCCGCCGGTTCGAGCACTACGGCCACGGGTCCGCCGACCAGGCGATCGTCGGCCTCGGTGGGCAGGTCTTCATGCGGAGCAGCTCCCAGGACGCGATCCGCGAGTTCCGGCCGTACTTCGACAACGCGCCGGTCTACGGCCACGGCCCCTCGCTCGAGGACTTCATGGCCCAGACGCCGCTCCTCGTCGGGAGCCCCCAGCAGGTCATCGAGGCCACGCTGGGCTACCGCGACTACGTCGGCGACTACCAGCGCCAGCTGTGGCTCATGGACCACGCCGGGCTGCCGCTGAAGACCGTGCTCGAGCAGCTCGACATCCTCGGCGAGGAGGTCGTCCCCGTGCTGCGCAAGGAGTTCGCCGCCCTCAGGCCCGCCCACGTGCCGGACGCGCCGACCCACGCGTCGCTCGTCGCGGCGGCAGGTGGGGCGCACGACGCGACCGTCTACGCGGCCGCCGACGACGTCACCGGTGCCTCGCCCGACGAGTCCCGCACGCCCGCCGCACAAGGAGCCATCTGATGACCACCCGCCTGACCGTCATCACCGCCGGCATCACCGAGCCCTCGTCGACCCGTCTGTTGGCAGACCGGCTCACCGAGGCCGTGGTCCGGGCACTTCCCGGGAGCGACGTCCACGTCGAGGTCATCGAGGTGCGCGACATCGCCCACGACCTGACCAACAACGTGCTCACGGGCTTCGCCTCGCCCGCGCTGCAGGAGCGCCTCGACGCCATTGCCGAGGCGGACGCGCTCGTCGTGTCGACGCCGATCTACAGCGCCTCCTACAGCGGGCTGTTCAAGATGCTCATCGACGTCCTGCCCGCGGACTCGTTGCGTGGCAAGCCCGTGCTGCTCGGCGCCACCGGGGGCACGGCCCGCCACTCGCTGGCGATCGACCACGCCCTGCGTCCGTTGTTCGCCTACCTCGGTGCCCTCGTCGCGCCGGTTGCCGTCTTCGCTGCGTCCGAGGACTGGGGCAGTGTCGAGGCGGGCCGCCTCGGTGCCCGGATCGAGCGAGCCGGCGCGGACTTCGCCCGGGTCGTCGCTGGGTCGCCCGCTCCACCACCCGTCGACCCCTTCGAGGACGTCACGCCGTTCGAGTCGCTGCTGGCCGACGCCTCGCGCAGCTGACGTGCACCTGCCATCCACCTCGACCTGACACACTGCGGGGCGTGGGCTCGCACCCCGCACTCGCCCGTCGGCTGACCACGGCCGACGCCGTGCACATCGGCGTCGGCTCCATGGTCGGCGCGGGCCTGTTCACCGCCTTCGCCCCTGCGGCCGCTGCCGCGGGGGCGTTGGTGCTCCTTGCGCTGGGCGTGGCTGCGGTGGTGGCGTTCTGCAACGCGACGTCGTCCGCGCAGCTTGCCGCGCAGTACCCGACATCAGGCGGGACCTACGTCTACGGTCGCGAACGTCTGGGTCCGTGGTGGGGGTTCGTCGCCGGGTGGGGCTTCGTCATCGGCAAGACCGCGAGCTGCGCCGCAATGGCGATGACCTTCGCCGCCTACGTC
>DASUQN010000204.1:0-2320 GCA_036280515.1 Intrasporangium sp.
GACCTCGTCACGATGAAGTGGTGGGACGACCTGTGGCTCAACGAGTCCTTCGCCGAGTACATGTCACACCGGTGCCTCGTCGACGCGACGGAGTACACGGACGCGTGGGTCGACTCGTCGATCGTGCGCAAGGTGTGGGGCTATGGCGCCGAGCGCTCGCCGTCAACCCACCCCGTGGCCGGCGTGGAGGCCCTCGACGCGCAGAGCGCGTTGCAGAACTTCGACGGGATCGCCTACGCGAAGGGTGCCGCGGTCCTTCGGCAGCTCATCGCCTATGTCGGCGACGAGGCCTTCATCGCGGGCGTGCGCGCCTACCTCACCGACCGGTCCTACTCCAACGGCACCCTCGCCGACTTCCTCGGCGCGATCGAGCGCGCCAGTGGCACGGACCTCCGCGCGTGGGCGTCGGCCTGGCTGCTCACCGCCGACCGCGACACCATCTCGGTCGAGCTCGAGGAGCAGGAGGGCGTCGTCACCTCCGCGCGGCTGCTGCGTGAGGTGCCGGCCGAGTATCCCGCCGACCGGCCGCACGCGCTCGACGTCATGGGCTGGACCGATGGAGTCCAGTTGTCCCGGGCTGAGGTCACGGCGGTTGCGGACCAGACCCCCCTCGACGACCTGGCCGGCACGGCTCACCCTGCGGTCCTCGTGCCCAACGCGAGCGACCTGACCTGGGCCCGGGTGCGGCTCGATGACGGCACGCTGGACGCATTGCCGGTCCAGCTCAGCCGGATCCCGGACGCCCAGGCCCGGGCGGTGGTGTGGTCGGCGCTCATCGACGGCGTGCACGTGGCGGAGGTCTCGCCGGTGACCTTCCTCGACGTCTTCGAGGCGACGTGGGTCCTCGAGGGCAACGCGTCGATCCTGACGCGGATGGCCCTCTACGCCGAGCACCGGGTCGTGCCCCACTTCGTGCCGCGGCAGGCGCAGGCGCCGGCCCTCGCGCGGCTGGCGCGCAGTGCCGGGGACCTGCTCGCCCGGGCCGAGGAGGGGACGACGCGCTCGCTCGCCGCGGCCCGCCTCCTCGCCGGCACGAGCGTCGACGAGGCGCTCCTGCGGGCCTGGGCCGACGGTTCGGGCCTGCCACACGGTCTGGAGGACGACGGCGACTTCCGCTGGATCGTGGTCCGCAACCTCGCCTCGCGCGGCCTCATCGACAGCGCATCAGTTGACTCCTTCCAGTCCAGGGACGACACCCTCCAGGGCGCCCTCAACGCACTCATGTGCCGGGCAGCGCTGCCGGTCCCGGCGGCAAAGGCCTGGGCATGGGAGCAGCTGACCGGCCGGCACGGTCGCTCGAACTACGAGATGGTCCACCTGGCGCGGGGCCTGTGGATGTCACCGGACGACGGCCTTGTGGCGGACTACGTGGAGCGGTACTTCACGGACGTCCCGGCGATGTCGGCGTGGGTGGGCGAGGACGCCCTATCCCGAGTCGTGCTGGCAGCGTTTCCGAAGGTCTTCACCGAGGAGACGGAGGCGCTCAGCAGGGCGGCGCTGCGCCGCGACGACCTCACGCCCGCCGTCCGCAGGTCGCTCGTGGATGCTGATGCCGAGCTTCGCGAGGCGCTGGCGTCGCGGGCCACCTTCGGGGCAGCCCTTGGCGTGGACGCCGCGGCAGCCCCGTCCTCCACGTGAGCGGGGCTCAGCGGCACACGGATTGGCCCGTATGCCGCTGAGCTGGCTTCCAGCGCAGGTCAGCTCGCGTGGGTGGGGCCTTGTGGACATGCCGGACCCCGGACGAACAGGGGGACCGCCACCTCATCGACGATCGCGTCGATGACGGCGTCGCTGATGGGAGCCCCGTGGGCGAGAAAGTGGAAGCGCAGCAACGTCCCGGGGGTCGACAGCACCAGGGCGGTCGGTTCCGCAACGTCCTCACCGCGCTGTCGCGCCCGCTCGAGGATCACGTCGATCTGGGAGGCGTACCAGCCCCCGGACAGGGTTGTCGGCTGGCCCGATTCAGAGGAGGTGTGGCCCAGGACCTCGGTGGCGGCCCCCCGCAGCGCCTCACCCACTGGGCCCGTGAGCAGGTCTGCCGTCAGCCGGATCCACGCCTTGAGATCGCCGCGGAGGCTGCCCGTGTCGGGTGGGCTCGCCTCCGCTCCGAGGACGCGATGGGCAGCGGCACGGGCGAGTTCGACCCGGGTGCCCCAGCGGCGGTAGATGGACGCCTTGCCGGCCCCGGCCCGCTGGGCGACCGCCTCGAAGGTCAGTTCGCCATAACCGGAGTTCTCGAGGATGTCGACGACCGCGTCGAGAATCGCGTCCTCGAGCGCGGAGCCGCGGCGGCGTGGCCTCCGGCGGAAGTCATCGGCCA
>DASUQN010000205.1:0-4287 GCA_036280515.1 Intrasporangium sp.
ACGCGCGGATCATGATGCACCAGCCATCCGCCGGGATCCAGGGGACGGCCGCGGACGTCGAGGTCCAGGCCAACAACCTCAAGACGATGAAGCGCCGCGTCAACGAGCTCCAGTCGCAGCACACCGGCCAGGCGGTCGAGCAGATCACCGCCGACAGTGAGCGGGACCGGTGGTTCAGTGCTGACGAGGCGAGGTCCTACGGGATCGTCGACCACGTCGTCGCGTCGCTCGACGACGTCAGGCCGGCGCCTGCCGTGCGAAGGGTGGGCCTCCGGTGAGCAGCTACACGATCCCGTACGTCATCGAGCGGACCCCCGCCGGTGAGCGCAGCTTCGACATCTACAGCCGGCTGCTCCAGGAGCGGATCATCTTCGTGGGCACGGAGATCGACGACGGCGTGGCGAACGTGGTCATGGCGCAGCTGCTCCACCTTGCTGACGTCGCCCCCGACCGCGAGCTCTCGCTCTACGTCAACAGCCCCGGCGGGTCCTTCACGGCGCTCATGGCCATCTACGACACGATGCAGTTCGTGCCGGCGCCCGTGGCGACGTACTGCCTGGGCCAGGCGGCCTCGGCGGCTGCCGTGCTGCTCGCTGCGGGGGAGCAGGGCCGGCGCTTCGCCCTCCGGCACTCCCGCGTGCTGCTCCACCAGCCGTCCGCAGGTGGCCAGGGCACGGTCTCCGACCTGGCCCTGCAGGCTGACGAGCTGCTCCGCGTGCGGTCCCAGGTCGAGGAGGTGCTGAGCCGCCATACCGGGCGGTCGATCGCCCAGCTGCGCAGCGACACGGACCGGGACAAGGTCCTCACCGCGGAGCAGGCCGTGGAGTTCGGGATCGTCGACCATGTCATCGAGCGGGCTGTCGAGGCGCAGGCTGCCGTTTCGCCGTAGGCGAAAGTGACCTGCGGCGCGGCAGCCTCCGTGCGACGCTGGACCTGACGACGGAACGGAGACCGTGATGAGCCGCTCGATGACCCCGGCAACGACCCGACCAAACCCCGAGTCGCAGCCGCGTCCGAGGGTGCGGATGGTCCAACCGCTCCTGCGGGAGGTCTACGGCCGGCTCCTGCGCCGGATGCGGCAGCAGCAGGGACGAACGCTCGCCGAGGTCGCGGCCGAGGCCGGCATCTCGATGGCCTACCTGTCCGAGATCGAGCGCGGCCTCAAGGAACCGTCGTCCGAGATCCTGGCCGCCGTCTGTGGTGCCTTGGATGCGACCATCGTCGGGCTCGTCGGGGCGGCTCACGTGGAGCTGCGCGACCTGACGGACTCGGTGTCCCGCGAGGCACGCGTGCTCGACCTCGCCTCTCGCCGGGGCGCCCACGCGCGCGCCGTGGACGGTGCCGGCGCTGCCTCCACGAGCGCCACCCCCGGGCGCGGAGGCGCCGTGCTCCTCGCCGCCTGAGGAGCCGCCCCATCCGGGGGCGGTCGGCTTCGCACGGCACGGAAAACATGTTGACGCCGTGCACACCGGGCCTACGCTTTTCGGAGGCTGATGAATGCTGTCAGAGGTGACTGTCAGAGGTTGCCCGTAGCGTTTAACGCCCAACCTCCACAGACAGGGAAGGACTCATGACCATCACCGCGCGCGCCCGCCCGGCGCGAGAACAGTTCACGGGGCCGGCGATCGAGGCGGAGCGCCTGGTCAAGCACTTCGGCGACTTCGTCGCGGTCGACGACGTCAGCTTCTCCGTGCCGCAGGGCACGGTCCTCGGGCTCCTCGGGCCCAACGGAGCGGGCAAGACGACGACGGTCCGCATGATGACGACGCTGAGCCGACCGACGAGCGGCACCGCCCGCGTGGCCGGCCACGACGTCCTCACGGACCCCGACGCGGTCCGGCGCTCGATGGGCCTGACCGGCCAGGCAGCGACCGTCGACGAGTTCCTCACCGGTCGCGAGAACATCCTGCTCATGGGGTCGCTCTACGGCCTCTCCAAGAGCGCGATCCGGGCGCTCACCGACGAGCTGCTCGAGCGGTTCTCGCTCGGCGATGCAGGCGACAAGGTCGTCAAGGAGTACTCCGGCGGCATGCGACGGCGGCTCGACCTGGCCGTCTCACTCATCGCGGCCCCGCACGTGCTCTTCCTCGACGAGCCGACCACCGGGCTCGACCCGCGCAGCCGGGTGGAGCTCTGGGAGGTGCTCCGGGAGCTCGTCGGGGACGGCACCACGCTGCTGCTCACGACCCAGTACCTCGAGGAGGCGGACCAGCTCGCAGACCGGATCGTGGTGATCGACCGTGGGCAGATCATCGCCCAGGGCACGCCGCTCGAGCTCAAGGACCAGTCCGGCAAGGCGGCGCTCGTCGTCACGGTGTCGCGCGCCGACCAGCTCGAGGCGGCCCGCGGCCTGCTGGCGTCGCACGTGCGTGAGGTCCACGTCGACGAGGGCGCCCGGCAGCTGACTGCGCCGGCCGACGGCCTCGCCGACGTCACCCGCATCGCCAGCGTCTTCGACGGCTCGGAGATCGTCCTCGACGACCTCGGCCTGAAGCGCCCCAGCCTCGACGACGTCTTCCTGCACCTGACGGGTCACCGTGCAGAGGACGCCGACACAGATGAGACCACTGCGTCCACCGAGGACACGAAGGAGCGGTCCCGATGACCGACACCACAGTCCGGGCCACGCCCGAGACCGCAGCCGCGGCCCGACCGACCATCCAGCCACCCGGCCTGGCGAAGCAGGTCCGCGTGCACGTCTGGCGCAACCTCAAGCACATCCGGCGGATGCCCGAGATGCTTGCCGACGTCACCTTCCAGCCGATCATGTTCGTGGTGCTCTTCGCCTACGTCTTCGGCGGCTCCATCAACGCCGGAGTCAACTACCGGGAGTGGCTGCTGCCGGGGATCATGGTCCAGACGATGGCGTTCTCGTGCTTCATCGTGGCCATCGGCCTGACCAACGACCTCAACAAGGGCATCGTCGACCGCTTCCGTTCACTGCCGATCTCACGGGCGTCGGTCCTCATCGGCCGGAGCATCTACAGCCTCATCCACTCGAGCATCGGCGTCGTCGTCATGTCCGTGACGGGCCTGCTCATCGGCTGGCGCATCCACAACGGCTTCTGGGACGGCGTGCTGGGCTACGCCCTGCTGCTGCTGTTCGGCTTCGCGATGATGTGGATCGGGATCGTCGCCGGCTCGGCGCTGAAGTCGATCGAAGCCGTGCAGGGCGTCATGTTCACGGCGATCTTCCCGCTGACCTTCCTGGCGGACACCTTCGCGCCGGCGGCCAACATGAGCCCCGACTGGCTGCGCACCATCGCCGAGTGGAACCCGATCAGCTCGGTCGTCCGGGCCATGCGCGAGCTGTGGGGCAACACCCCGCCGCTGGCACCCGACTCGGCGTTGCCGCTGCACTATCCGATCCTGTCGACGATCCTCTGGTCGATCGGGCTGACGCTCGTCCTCGCCCCCCTCTCGATCCGGGCCTTCAACAAGCGCACCCGCGACTGAGCCGCTTGAGGCGACCCGACGCGGTCGGCCCACGCACGATCGGACTCGCATCCTGCTCCGGCATCCGGAGCAGGATGCGAGTGCTCTCAGGTCGACGGTGCCTTGATCGGTGGTCCGTCAGGTCGCGAGGTACGCGGCGAGGTGCCGGCCGGTCAGCGTGTCCGCCCGAGCCAGTTCGGCCGGTGGGCCCTCGAAGACGACCCGGCCACCGTCGTGTCCGGCACCAGGGCCCAGGTCGACGATCCAGTCGGCGTGGGCCATGACCGCGAGGTGGTGCTCGATGACGATGACCGAGTTCCCCTGGTCGACGAGCCGGTCGAGCATGCCGAGGAGCCGGGAGATGTCGGCCAGGTGCAGGCCGCTCGTCGGTTCGTCGAGGACGTAGGTCCCAGCCCCCTCGCCCATCCGGAGGGCGAGCTTGATCCGCTGGCGCTCCCCGCCCGAGAGCGTCGACAGCGGCTGGCCCAGCCGGACGTAGCCGAGCCCGACGTCGACGAGCCTGCCCAGGATCGAGCGTGGTGCGCCCCTGGTGAAGAACTCCTGCGCCTCGGCGATGGACAGGTCGAGCACGTCCGCGATGTTCTTCCCGTCGAGATGGTAGGCCAGGACCGAGGGTTGGAAGCGCCTGCCCTCGCACTCCTCGCACGTGCTCGCCACCCCGGCCATCATCGCCAGGTCGGTGTAGACGACGCCCAGGCCCTTGCAGTTCGGGCACGCGCCCTCTGAGTTGGCCGAGAAGAGCGCCGGCTTCACTCCGTTGGCCTTGGCGAAGAGCGTGCGGATGGGGTCGAGCAGGCCGGTGTAGGTCGCCGGGTTGCTCCGCATCGACCC
>DASUQN010000206.1:0-4789 GCA_036280515.1 Intrasporangium sp.
GTCGCCGTCGACGAGCTGGTCGACCCCTTCCGGCACCTCGATGAGCGCGTTGGCCTGCGCCAGGCCGCAGAGCTGACGACCGTCGGCCACGGCGACCGTGCCGTCGTCCGCGAGTACGGCGGACAGGAACTGCACCTTCCCTACCCGGGTGTGCCGGCTCCTTCCGACGTATGCCGCTGAGCTGGCTCTCCGGGTCGGCGCGCCATGCCGCTCGTCCAAGGCCGGTCGCATGAGCATCGCGAAGGAGACGAAGGCGCCGACAGGTGTCCCGGGCAGGCAGACGACTGGGGTGTCGCCCCACCGGCCCAGGCCCTGGGGACCGCCCGGCTGCATCGCGAGGTGGACGAAGCTGAACGACTCGCGCGGCTCGCAGACCTGGCGGACGACCTCGTACGCGCCTGCGCTGACGCCGCCGGTCGTGATGATGAGGTCGACGTCGGGTGCGGCGGCAAGCCCGTCGAGCATGGTGCTCAGGAGGTCCGGGTCGTCGGTGCACGTCTCGACGTGCGTCGGGACACAGCCGGCGGCGGTGGCGAGCGCCGCGACCATGTCGGAGTTGGACTCGTGGATCCCGCCGCGGCCCGGGTCCTCGCCGGGAACGGTGAGCTCGGCGCCCGTCGCGACGACCGCCACCCGGGTGGGCACGTGGACGGTGGCGTCGATGCAGCCGGCGGAGCGGGCGAGGGCGATGAGGGCGGGTGAGAGGAGGTCGCCCGCATGTGCGACCGGCACACCCGCTGCGATGTCCTCGGCGCGGTGCCTGACGTGTCGGTCGGGCTCGACCGGTGTGGTGAAGGTGACGGTCTGCGGGGCGGGGCCGGTGCGGGCGGCGTCGGTCTGTTCGACGGGAACGACGCCCACGGTGCCGATGGGGAGACGGGCGCCCGTCATGACCCGAGCGGCCTGACCCGGCTCGAGCGGGAAGCGCGCTGCGTCACCCGCCGCGACGTCGCCCACGACCGCGAAGGTCAGCTGTTCGGGGCGGTCGGGAGTTGCCGCATAGCCATCCATCGCCGAGCTGTCGAAGCGGGGCAGGTCGTCGACCGCGAGCAGGCGTGCGGCGAGGCGCCGGCGGTGCGCGTGCCGATCAAGGGGGATCGTCTCAGTTGCCGACTGCCCGATGACCGCACGGACGGCGATGCGGTGCTCGGCGACGGACGTGTGGGCCACGGAGCCAGTCTGGCGCACGCCGATCCGGCGGCGTCCGGGGGACTCGAGCGGCCGCATCATCCCCGTCACGTACGACCCTGCCGGCTGGGTGGCCGGCGGGGGGCCGGCTGGGTGGTCGGTTGGGCTGGGAGCGCGCTCAGCGGCATACGGCATGGATGGGTGCGCCCACGCCGGCTCAGGTGGCGGGTCGGCCGTCGAGGTAGAGGAGGCAGGCGCCGGGCTCGGCGAAGGCCTCGAGGTCCACGCCCTCCGGGTCGCCCCCGGCTGCCTCGATGACGCCTTCGACCAGCCCGAGGTGGACCCGGCAGACGACCTCGGGGTGGCGGCGGGCCACGTCGAGCATCGGGCACTGACGCAGGCGAACGACCGGAGGGCGGTCCTCCGGGTCGAAGCCCAGGGTGTCGAGCACCTCGAGGACGGTCCGCTCCGGCTCCGGCTGGTCGGCCTTGTCGCCTGCGCGCGAACCCACCAGGCCGCGGCCCCAGCCACGTCCCAGACGCGCCATGTCACTTGCGACATCGCCACCCTGTGCAGCTGCGTGCTCAGCGAGCACTGCTGCGAGAGAGGCATACTCGCCCACCGACGAAGCACCCACGCCGGGTCGCACCGCATAGCCCCAGCCCGGTCGCCCGCGACCGGTCGGAGCGAGGCGGGACCGGAGGGCCAGCCCGGTGTCGACGAGGCCGTCGAGGTGCTCACGAGCGGTGTTGACGTGGAGCCCGAGCAGCTGAGCGACGGCGGCGATCGACCGTGGCTCCTCGTCGAGCGCCTCGAGGACACGCCGGCGCTGCGCCGACAGCGAGGCCACCGCATCGGCCATGCCGGTGCGGGACGGCCTCGGACCCCAGCCCTCGTTCTTTTCCACGCTCATCACCGTTTAAAATGTAGTTCGAGGTCGGCCCAACCGCCAACCTCAGACCCTCCAGGCCCACCGAACCAGGCCGGTGAGAGCCCACTACCTCAAGGAGTATCTCGTGACCGAACTGCCCCTGACCGAGAAGACCCAGCACGCGTGTGGCTGTGGCTGCAACGACGAGGGTGTGCCGACGCTCGACGTCACGGTCATTCCCCACGCGATCCGCCACGCGACGGTCTTCGGGGCCTTCAGCGCCATCCCCGCTGGCGGTGCCCTGAACCTCATCGCGCCGCACAACCCGCTGCCCCTCCTCGCACAGCTGCAGCAGCAGTTCGGCGACATCGGCATCGAGTACCTTGTGGAAGGGCCCGAGGCCTGGACGCTGCGTCTCACGCGCCCGGCCTGAACCGACCCCGATACGACCCGGAACGACAAGACGCGACGGAGGGTCCTGGCGATGTGCAGCTACTGCGGGTGCCGATCGATCTCGCTGGTCGGGCGGTTCATGGACGAGCACGAGGACATCGTCAACGCCGCCGGGATCCTCCACCGCGCGACAGACGGGACCGACTCGCACGGCGTGCGCGAGTCGCTGGACGAGACCATCGCGCTGCTCCACCCGCACACGACCGCCGAGGAGCAGGGCATGTTCGCCGTGCTCCGGCGCAACCCCGACTTCACCGACCACGTGGACATCCTCTGCGCGGAGCACGCCGCGCTCGACGAGATGGCGGAGCGGATTCGGTCGGGGGAGACCGGGTTGATCGATCGCTTCGTCAGTGACCTGCGCGACCACATCAACAAGGAGGAGAACGGCCTGTTCCCCGCCGCGGCCATCGAGATGGACGGCCCCGACTGGGAGGAGGCCATCACCCTCACCCCTGGCGGGGTCGCTCATCCCCACGGAGGCCCAGACCACGCCCACGAGGCTGACCACCCGCACGCCCTTGAGCACGCCTACGGCGGGGACCATGACCACTCGGCCCACACCAACTGACGTCCGGCTGACCCGGAGCGAGCGGCTCGACCGGCTGCCCTTCAACGGGCAGCACCGGCGACTGCTCGTCGGGTCGGGCATCGGCTGGGCGCTCGACGCGATGGACGTGGGGCTCATCTCGTTCGTCATGGCGGCGCTCGCCCAGCAGTGGGCGATGACGCCCACCCAGCTCTCGTGGGTCGGCTCGATCGGCTTCGTGGGCATGGCCATCGGCGCCTCCCTCGGGGGCCTGCTCGCCGACCGGATCGGTCGCCGCAACGTCTTCGCCATGACCCTGCTCGTCTACGGTCTGGCGACGGGTGCCGCCGGCCTGTCGACCGGACTGGCCATGCTCATCGCCCTGCGCTTCGTGGTCGGCCTCGGCCTCGGCGCCGAGCTGCCCGTGGCGTCCACGCTCGTCAGTGAGTACGCACCGACGCGCATCCGCGGTCGGGTCGTGGTCCTCCTCGAGGCCTTCTGGGCGGTCGGCTGGGTCCTGGCCGCGCTCATCGGCTACTTCGTCGTGCCGGCCTCGGACAACGGCTGGCGGTGGGCCCTGTTCATCGGGATCGTGCCGGCGGCCTACGCGCTCTACGTGCGAGCACGGCTGCCCGAGTCGGTCCGCTTCCTCGAGAGCCAGGGGCGATCTGCCGAGGCTGAGGAGGCGGTGCGCACCTTCGAGTCCGCCTCGAACATCGCGCCGGTCGAGTCGCCCGCTGCCGCTCCGGCGCCGGCCGCGCGATGGTCCGAGCTCTGGTCGGATGGCCTGCGCGGCAGGACCGCGGCCCTGTGGGCTGCGTGGTTCGGCATCAACTTCTCCTACTACGGCGCGTTCATCTGGATCCCGAGCCTGCTCGTCAGCCAAGGCTTCTCGCTGACCAGATCGTTCGGCTTCACGCTCATCATCACCTTGGCGCAGCTTCCCGGTTATGCAGCGGCGGCGTTCCTCATCGAGGCGTGGGGACGCCGCGCGACGCTCGCCACGTTCCTCGCCGGCTCCGCCATCTCGGCCTACGCCTTCGGGCAGGCCGGCAGCGAGACGGCGATCATCGCCGCCGGCTGCGCACTCTCCTTCTTCAACCTCGGTGCCTGGGGTGCGCTCTATGCCGTCACGCCCGAGGTCTATCCCACGTCGTTGCGCGGGACCGGGGCGGGCTCGGCGGCCGCCTTCGGACGAATCGCCTCCATCATCGCGCCGCTGTCGGTCCCGTGGCTGCTCGACCTGGGCGGCACCGGGCTCGTGTTCACCGTCTTCGGCGTGGCCTTCGCCCTCGCCGCCGCCGCAGCCCTCGCCCTCCCGGAGTGGCGGGGGCGCGCACTCGCCCCCTGACCTGGTCTGCGAGTCGGCCAAGGGCAGTCGCACCGCGCCTGCCGGACCGTCGCCCGCCACCCTTAGGGTGGTTGCGGAGGCACAGCGCGGGGCGAGGCATCCCTGGGGGAGCAAATGACGAGTGCGCAGGATGGTGTGACCGATTCGGGGACTGGCGATGTGCTGGTCGCGGAGGCGTTGGTGCGCCGGTTCGGTGACCTGACCGCGGTCGACGGGGTCTCCTTCCGGATCGGACGAGGAGAGACGTACGGCCTGCTCGGTCCCAACGGCGCAGGCAAGACGACGACGATCAACATGGTCGCCGGCCTCATCGCCGCTGATGAGGGCAGCGTGACCATCGCGGGGGAGCGGATGGACCCGTCCGCGGTGGCCCCGAAGCGGCACATCGGTCTCGTGCCGCAGGATCTCGCCATCTATCCCGAGCTCACTGCGCGCGAGAACCTCACGCTCTTCGGAC
>DASUQN010000207.1:0-5725 GCA_036280515.1 Intrasporangium sp.
ACGGCCTGTGTGCTCGGCATCAACCAGCCGGCCGTGACCATCAAGCAGGTCGAGGTGACGACGGTCGAGCAGGCGTTCGACAGCGGGCTGGTCCCGCCCATGCCGCCGGAGCGACTGTCCGGCAAGACGGTTGCCGTCGTCGGCTCCGGCCCTGCGGGTCTCGCGGCCGCACAGCAGCTGACTCGCGCCGGACACACGGTCGCGGTCTTCGAGCGCGCGGACAAGCCGGGGGGACTCCTCCGCTACGGCATCCCCGAGTTCAAGATGGAGAAGTCGGTGGTTGACCGACGCCTCGGCCAGATGGAGGCCGAGGGCACCCGGTTCCGGAGCGGGGTCGAGGTTGGCGTCGACATCACGGGACAGCAGCTGCGCGATCGCTACGACGCAGTCGTCCTCGCCATCGGGGCCACGGTGCCGCGCGACCTGCAGGCCCCGGGCCGGGAGCTGCGCGGTGTCCACCAGGCGATGGAGTACCTCCCGCAGGGCAACCGGGCCGCGCTGGGCGAGGTGGTCGAGAACCAGATCCTGGCCACGGGCAAGGACGTCATCGTCATCGGTGGCGGCGACACCGGGGCCGACTGCATCGGCACCGCGCACCGGCAGGGCGCCCGGTCGGTCACCAGCCTCGAGATCATGCCGCAGCCCGGTGACGACCGGCCGGCGAACCAGCCGTGGCCGACCTACCCGATGATCTTCCGCGTCGCCAGCGCGCACGAGGAGGGTGGGGACCGCATCTACTCGGTGAGCACCACGGAGTTCCTCGGAGACGACGAGGGCAACGTCGCCGCCCTGCGGCTCGTCGAGGTGGAGCTCAGCGACGGTCGACCGCAGCCCAAGGCCGGGACCGAGCGCGAGATCCCGGCCCAGCTGGTCCTCTTCGCCATGGGCTTCCTCGGTCCGCAGGGTCCCGGGGTCGTCGAGCAGCTCGGCGTCGAGCTCGACGAGCGGACCAACGTCCGGCGCGACACGAACTACATGTCCTCCGTGCCGGGCATCTTCGTCGCAGGTGACGCGGGCCGTGGGCAGAGCCTCATCGTCTGGGCCATCGCCGAGGGTCGTGCCGCCGCCGCCGGTGTCGACGCCTGGCTCACCGGCTCGAGCTCGCTACCGCGTCCCATCGCCCCCACAGAGCGGCCCCTCGCCGTCTGAGGCAGGCCCCGCTCCCCGTGGAAGGTCACCTTCGACCGTGAGCGAGCTCAGCGGCATACGACCTGTCCGTATGCCGCTGAGCTCCTTCCGCAGGTACGCGCAGTCCCAGCCCTCCCGCACCTCGCCGAGGCCTGGGCTGCCGCGAGCGTTCCCTTCCGACGAAGCTGCTCAGTGCCGGTCTCCGGGAGCGGCGAGACCTCGTCCAAGGGGTGAACCCCGCCCCGTGACCCACGTCACACGACCCATAAGGTTGATTCATGCGTCGCGCCAAGATCGTCTGCACGATCGGTCCCAAGACCTCGTCCCCCCAGCAGCTCCGAGCCCTCGTCGACGCGGGCATGGATGTCGCCCGCCTGAACCTGTCGCACGGGGAGCAGTCCCTCCACGCGCAGGTGTACCGCGACGTGCGGGCCGCCAGTGACGCCTCGGGACGTGCCGTCGGCATCCTCGTCGACCTGCAAGGCCCCAAGATCCGGACCGGGCGGTTCTCGGACGGCCCGGTCACCCTCTCGCCGGGCCAGCGGTTCACCATCACGACCCGCGACGTCGAGGGTGACGACACGGAGGTCGGCACCACCTACGCCGGCCTGCCCACGGACGTTCGTCCCGGGGACGTCCTGCTCATCGACGACGGCAAGGTCTGCCTCCGGGCGGTGGACGTGACGGAGACCGACGTGCTCACCGAGACGGTCATCGGCGGCGTCGTCTCGGACAACAAGGGCATCAACCTGCCCGGTGTGGCGGTCAGCGTGCCTGCGCTGTCCGAGAAGGACGAGGACGACCTGCGATTCGCGATGCGCCTCGGGGTCGACCTGATCGCCCTCTCGTTCGTCCGGGCGGCGAGTGACGTCGAGGACGTCCACGAGATCATGGACGAGTTCGGCTATCGGATCCCCGTCATCGCCAAGATCGAGAAGCCGCAGGCCGTTGCCAACCTCGCGGGGATCGTCGAGGCGTTCGACGGCATCATGGTCGCTCGCGGTGATCTCGGCGTGGAGATGCCGCTCGAGGACGTGCCGATCGTCCAGAAGCGCGCCGTCGAGCTCGCGCGCCAGGCGGCCAAGCCGGTCATCGTCGCGACCCAGGTGCTCGAGTCGATGATGCAGAACCCGAGGCCGACACGGGCCGAGGCGTCGGACGCGGCCAACGCGGTGCTCGACGGTGCCGACGCCATCATGCTCTCCGGCGAGACCTCTGTCGGTGCCTGGCCGCTGGAGGCGGTCACGACAATGGCGCGCATCATCGAGTCGACCGAGGAGCACGGTTTTGACAAGATCTCGCCGCTGAGCGCCTCGATCACGTCGGCGGCGGGGGCGGTGACCAAGGCGGCGGTCGAGATCGGGGAGGTCGTCGACGCGAAGTTCCTCATCACCTTCACCGAGACGGGCGGCTCGGCGCGGCGCCAGGCACGACTGCGCCCCAAGCGGCCGATGCTCGCCTTCACGTCGCAGCAGCGCACCCGTTCACAGCTCGCCCTGGTCTGGGGCATCGAGACCTACCTCGTGTCTCGGATGTCCCACACCGACCAGTTCGCGATGCAGGTCGACCTCAACCTCCTCCCCGAAGGCCGCGTCAAAGAGGGCGACCGCGTCCTCATCGTCGCCGGGTCGCCCCCCGGCATCCCCGGCTCGACCAACGCCCTTCGAGTTCACCGGATCGGGGACGCGGTGAACCGGGCCGCGCCGGCGTACAACCCCGACGAGGTCACCGCCTGAACGAGGCGGTGGCCGGCTCCCGCGGTTTCGTGAGGGAGGCAGCCACACCGGTATGCTGGCCCGGCACCTCTGCCGGGGTGGTGGAATGGCAGACACGGAGCACTCAAAATGCTTTGGCCGCGAGGTCGTGCGGGTTCAAGTCCCGCTCCCGGCACACAGATAGGGTTTGACCCGTGAGCACAGACGAGAGCACCACACGGGATGACCAGGCCGGCGACCGCGGGGCCACCCGCATCCTCGTCGCCGAGGACGAGGCCCTGATTCGCCTCGACCTCGTCGAGATGCTCGGCGAGCAGGGCTACGAGGTCGTCGGCCAGGCGAGCAACGGCGAGCAGGCGGTCGAGCTCGCCAAGGAGCTGCGGCCGGACCTCGTCATCATGGACGTCAAGATGCCGGTCCTCGACGGGCTCTCCGCTGCCGAGCAGCTCCACGACGCCAAGGTGTGCCCGGTCATCATGCTGACGGCCTTCAGCCAGACCGAGCTCGTCGAGCGCGCTCGGGACGCCGGGGTGATGGCCTACATCGTCAAGCCGTTCACAGCCGACGACCTGCGACCGGCCATCGACATCGCCCACTCGCGGTGGCTCGAGCTGACAGCCCTGGAGTCGGAGGTCGCCGACCTGGGGGAGCGGCTCGAGACACGCAAGCTCGTCGACCGTGCGAAGGGCGTGCTCATGACGCAGCTGAAGCTGTCGGAGGCGGACGCGTTCCGATGGATCCAGAAGACCGCGATGGATCGCCGCCTCGGGATGAAAGAGGTCGCGGAGGCCGTCATCAACGGGTTCCCGACGACCTGAGCAAAGGCGTCCGATGAGCGGACGCGTCACCCCGGTTGAGGTCCGCAGGTCACGACACGGTCACCGATCCGGCCAAGAGGGGTGACGTGGCGCCGGGATGGCTCTAATGTCCTCCTCAGCCCCTCGACCGAGGGATGAGTGACATCAGGAGGACAGCAGTGCGTTCCCACATGAAGTTTGCGGTGCCCATCGTGGCCGCCGCCCTGGCCCTGAGCGCCTGTGGCACTCGGGGAGAGGATGGCAACGCCGGGGCGACCGGCGCCGCGAAGAAGACGGTCAAGGTCGGTGTCATTGCACCGTTGTCCGGCGACCTCTCTGCGCTCGGCAAGGGCATCCAGCACTCGGTCGAGCTCGCCGTCCAGCAGGCCAACGAGGCGAACGCGATCCCCGGCTGGGAGATCAAGGTCGAGCCCGTCGACGACGAGGGCAAGGCCGACGTCGGCAAGAACGGCGCGACGAAGCTCTCCGCGGACGACGAGGTCGCCGGTGTCGTCGGCAACCTCAACTCGAGCGTGTCCCAGCAGACCCAGCCGGTCTTCGCCGCGGCGAACATCGTCCAGATCTCGCCCGCCAACACGGGCCCGTCGCTCACGATGGGCGCCGACCTGAAGTCGCGGCCCTACAAGTCGTTCTTCCGTACCTGCACCACGGACATCATCCAGGGCCAGTTCGCGGCCCAGTTCCTGCTCGACCAGGGCATCAAGTCCGTTGCCACGATCCACGACAAGAAGACCTACGGTCAGGGCCTGGTCACCTACTTCACCGAGGCCTTCAAGGCCGGCGGCGGCACCATCGTGGCCGCCGAGACGATCAACCCGGACGAGTCCAACTACGGCCCGGTCGTGTCCAAGGTCGCTCCGGCCAAGCCCCAAGCGGTCTACTACGGCGGTGAGTACCCGCAGGGCGGGCCGCTCTCGCAGCAGATGAAGGCGGCGGGTCTCAACGTCCCGCTCATGGGTGGCGACGGCATCTACGACCCGACGTTCATCCAGCTCGCGGGCGCCACCTCCAACGGCGACCTCGCGACCTCGGTCGGTGAGCCGACCGAGCAGTCCGAGGCCGGCAAGAAGTTCCTCGCCGACTACGAGGCCGCGAACTTCGCCGAGCCAGCCGCAGCCTACGGTGGCTACTCGTATGACGCCGCGAGGGCGATCATCGAGGGCCTCAAGGTCGCGCTCAAGGACGCAGAGGACGTCAAGAGCCAGCGCCAGGCGATCGTCGACGCGGTCGGCAAGGTCTCGTTCGACGGCGTGACCGGCAAGGTGGGCTTCGACGAGTTCGGTGACACCACGGTCAAGGTCATCTCCGGCTACAAGGTCGAGGACGGCAAGTGGGCCTACGTGAAGTCGGGAGACCTCAGCTGACCCGGATCATCAACTGACAGAGTTCGGCCAGGGGCGGGCACACCTGTCCCTGGCCGAACCCGTCGACATCGAAAGGTGGTTCCGGCACACATGACCGAATTGCTCCAGCAGCTGGTCAACGGCCTGACCCTTGGTTCGCTGTATGCCCTGATCGCGGTCGGCTACACCGTGGTCTACGGCATCATCCAACTCATCAACTTCGCCCACGGCGAGGTCTTCATGATCGGGGCCTTCGGCGCCCTCGCCACGTGGACCCTCCTGTTCGAGGGCACGACCGCCCTCTGGGTGCTGCCCATCATGCTCCTCGGTGCCATCGTCGTCTCGGTCACGACGGCGGTGTTGATGGAGCGTTTCGCCTACCGTCCCCTGCGCGGAGCCCCGCGACTGGCCCCGCTCATCACCGCGATCGGCATCTCCGTTGCCCTCCAGGAGGCGGTCCGCCTCTTCTACCCCGGCGCGAAGAGCAAGATCCCGTTCCCGCAGATCGACGTGGTGACCGGTCCCGCGCTCAGCTTCGGTGGCGTCACCGTGCAGCGTGCCGCCGTCTTCACGGTTGGCGCGCTGCTGATGTCGGCGGCGTTCCTCTGGTGGTTCATCAACAGGACCAGGTCGGGACACGGAATGCAGGCGGTCTCCGACGACCCCGACACCGCGCGGCTCATGGGGGTCAACGTCGACCGGATCATCGTGATCGCGTTCG
>DASUQN010000208.1:0-3082 GCA_036280515.1 Intrasporangium sp.
CCGTCCGGTGCACAAGTACGCGCAGGCGGGGCCCCGCAACCAGCCCAAGCGGGCTCCGAAGTCGAAGAGGTGAGGGTGGGTACCAGCACGTCGGACGGCTCACCGACCGATCTTGCCGAGCTGGTGCGCACCCATCTGCGCGACATCCCGGACTTCCCGAAGCCGGGGGTGCTCTTCAAGGACTTCACGCCACTCATCGCCGACGGGCCGGCGATGAAGGAGCTGGTCCAGAGCATCGCCGAGCGCTACGTCGGGCGCGTCGACGTCGTCGTGGGCATCGAGGCGCGGGGGTTCATCCTCGGTGCCGCCGTCGCCTACGAGCTCGGGCTGGGCATGGTGCCGATCCGCAAGGCCGGCAAGCTGCCCGGTGAGACGATTCGGGAGTCGTACGCCTTGGAGTACGGCCACGCCGAGATCGAGGTGCACACCGACGCGTTCCAGCCCGGCCAGCGCGTCCTCATCATCGACGACGTGCTCGCGACCGGTGGCACGGCTGAGGCGACCGCGGTCCTCGTCGAGCGGGCGGGCGCGGTCGTGACCGCCATCGAGGTCGTTCTCGAGCTCGCTTTTCTCGAGGGCCGCAAACGTCTCGGCGACCGGAACGTGAACGCCATCCTGACGCTCTGATTTGCACCGGCCCCCTAGACTCAGTTCATGAGCGAGGAGGTCCGGAGCGAGCTGAGCGCCCCGACACGGGTGCGTGCTCGGTTCGCTCGTTTCGGCGCGAGCCGAACGTCCGGCAACCCCGTCCTGGAGCCACTGCTCACCGCGGTCCGGCAGAACCATCCCAAGGCCGATCTGTCCATCATCGAGCGGGCGTACGCTGTCGCGGAGCGGGCTCACGAGGGCCAGATGCGCAAGAGCGGCGACGCCTACATCACGCATCCGCTCGCGGTGACACAGATTCTCGCCGAGCTGGGTATGACGCCGCCGACCCTTGCCGCGGCACTGCTGCACGACACGGTCGAGGACACTTCTTACGGCCTCGAGGAACTGCGTCGCGACTTCGGGGACGAGATCGCGATGCTCGTCGACGGCGTCACGAAGCTCGACAAGGTCACCTACGGCGAGGCGGCACAGGCCGAGACGGTCCGCAAGATGGTCATCGCCATGGCGCGGGACATCCGGGTCCTCGTCATCAAGCTCGCCGATCGACTCCACAACGCTCGGACGTGGCGCTACGTCAGTCCGGAGTCGGCCAAGCGCAAGGCCAACGAGACGCTGGAGATCTACGGCCCGCTCGCACACCGGCTCGGGATGAACACCATCAAGTGGGAGCTCGAGGACCTGTCCTTCGCGACGCTCTACCCGAAGGTCTACGACGAGATCGTCCGCCTCGTCGCGGAGCGGGCGCCGGCCCGGGAGGAGTACCTCGCAGGCGTCCGCGCCCAGGTGTCCGAGGACCTCACCGGGGCGAAGATCAAGGCCGTGGTCACCGGTCGACCCAAGCACTACTACTCGGTGTACCAGAAGATGATCGTGCGGGGCCGCGACTTCGAGGACATCTACGACCTCGTGGCGGTACGGGTCCTGGTCGACACGGTGCGCGACTGCTATGCGGCGCTCGGTGCGCTGCATGCGAGGTGGAATCCGGTTCCCGGGCGGTTCAAGGACTACATCGCGATGCCGAAGTTCAACATGTACCAGTCCTTGCACACCACGGTGATCGGCCCGCAGGGCAAACCAGTCGAGATCCAGATCCGCACGCACACGATGCACCGGCGGGCAGAGTACGGCGTCGCCGCGCACTGGAAGTACAAGGACCAGTCGGTCGGCGGCGGAGCCAAGCCGGGTGAGGGCGCCCCGCAGAACGACATGGCGTGGCTGCGTCAGCTGCTCGACTGGCAACGGGAGACGGAGGACCCCGGCGAGTTCCTCGACGCACTCCGCTTCGAGATGGGTTCCAGCGAGGTCTACGTCTTCACGCCGAAGGGCTCGGTCGTCGCCCTGCCGGTCGGGGGCACCCCGGTCGATTTCGCCTACGCGGTGCACACCGAGGTCGGCCACCACTGCATCGGGGCGCGTGTCAACGGGCGCCTCGTCCCGCTCGAGTCGACGCTCGAGAACGGCGACGTCGTCGAGGTGCTCACCTCGAAGGCCGACGGTGCCGGGCCGAGCCGTGACTGGCTCGGCTTCGTCAAGAGCGCCCGGGCGCGCAACAAGATCAAGGCCTGGTTCTCCAAGGAGCGCCGCGAGGAGGCGATCGACGCCGGCAAGGAGAGCATCGCCAAGGCGATGCGCAAACAGAACCTGCCACTTCAGCGCCTGATGAGCCACGAGTCCATGACGGCGGTCGCGACCGACCTGCGTTACCAGGACATCGAGGCGCTGTATGCGGCCGTCGGTGAGGGCCACGTGTCGGCGCAGCATGTCGTCGGCAAGGTCGTTGCCTCGATGGGTGGCGTCGAGGGTGCCACCGAGGACCTGGCCGAGGCCACCGTGCCGACCCGGGCAGCGGCGCGCCGACGCCGTGACGGAGACCCCGGGGTCGTCGTTGTCGGGACGGCAGACGTCTGGGTCAAGCTGGCGAAGTGCTGCACGCCTGTGCCGGGCGACCCCATCATCGGGTTCGTCACCCGGGGGAGCGGGGTGTCGGTGCACCGCGTCGACTGCACCAACGCCGGCCAGCTCACCGCGAACCCCGAGCGACTCATCGACGTCGAGTGGGCGCCGTCCTCGGCGAGTGTCTTCCTCGTTCAGCTCCAGGTGGAGGCCCTCGACCGCAACCGGCTGCTCAGCGACGTGACGCGGGTCCTGTCGGACCAGCACGTCAACATCCTGTCGGCGTCGGTCCAGACGTCACGCGACCGGGTGGCGATCTCGCGCTTCACCTTCGAGATGGGCGATCCCGCCCACCTCGACCACGTCATCAAGGCCGTGCGCCGCATCGACGGAGTCTTCGACGTCTACCGCGTCAACGGCGGTCGCGCCAAGGTGTAGGCCGTATGCCGCTGGGCTCAGACCCAGCGCCGCGCTCGCAGGCGCGGGTGCACACCCCCCGACGCCGGGTCAGCCGCCGAACTCCCGCACTCCCGCGCGGGCCTGGTCGAGCCAGGCCTGGCGGGCGTCGAGATCGTCCTGG
>DASUQN010000209.1:0-4808 GCA_036280515.1 Intrasporangium sp.
ACGAGCATCGAGCAGCGCTTGCCGTCGGCGGCGAGCGTCGCATAGGAGTGCGCCACGCCCTGCGGCGAGACCTCGGCGGCACCGAGGATGTAGGCCGGGGCGTACTTCGGGAGCGGCTGGCCGCTGGCGGTCTTGAGGCCGAGCCGGGCCATCGTGTCCCACACCTTGCAGCCGCCAACCTGCTGAGCGAGGGCGACGAAGGCGGTGTTGGTCGACATTGCTGTGGCCCTCATCAGGTCGATCGACCCGCCGCCGAAGGCGCTGTCGTTGAGGACCTTCCACTCACTGCCCGGTCCACAGCCCTTGCCGAAGTCCCGCGGCTGGTAGGTGGCCGGACTGGAGCTGCTGGCCGCCTTCGCATTGACCCTGGCCCTCGTCGTCATGCCTGACTCCATCGCGGTGAGCAGCGAGAAGGCCTTCGCCGTCGAGCCGAACTGGAAGCCGCTCGAACCGCCCCACTGCTTGTCCAGGGCCCAGGCGACACCGGTCTTGCCGCGGCTCTGCTTCCCGACCGTGTACTCGGTGTTCTGCGCGAACCCGAGCACCTTGCCCGTCCCCGGCTCGGTGACGTACGCCGAGGCGCCGACGTTCGACCTGTCGCCGATCGGGACCTTGCGAGTCACTTCCTCCTGGACGATCTTCTGGATCTTCGGGTCCAGCGTCGTCTGCACGGTGAGGCCGCCCGTGCGCAGCAGGCGGCGGCGCTGCTCCAGGGTCTTGCCGAGCTCCGGCATGGTCTCGACGTAGTTGATGACGAACTCGCACCAGTAGGGATAGGGCGACGCCAAGCAGGTGCTCTTGGCCTGCGACACCTTGAGGTCCTGCTTGATGGTCCGCTTCTTCGCGGCCTGCCAGTTCACGTCGGTGATGATCTTCAGCTCGTGCATCCGGTCGAGGACCACGTTGCGCCGCGCCAGCGCGCGCTCCGGGTAGTGGACCGGGTCGGTGATGCCCGGGTTCTGCGTCAGACCCGCCAACAGCGCCGCCTGCGACAGAGTGAGCTTGCTCGCAGGGACGGAGAAGTAGTGCCGAGCCGCTGCCTCGATCCCATAGGCCTGGTCGCCGTAGTAGACCAGGTTGAGGTAGCCCGCGAGGATCTCGTCCTTGGTCATCTGCTTCTCGAGGGTGATGGCGTACTTCACCTCCTTGAGCTTGCGCAGGTAGTCCTTGCGGACCGCAGCGGCCGCCGCCGCCTCGTCACCCTGGTTGAGCGCGGTGTACTGCAGCGAGATCTTCACGTACTGCTGCGTCAGCGACGATGCGCCGGATGTCGTCTGCCCGGTGCGGATGTTCGCGATCGCGGCGCGCACGACGCCCTGCAGGTCGAAGCCACCGTGCTCGTAGAAGCGGTGGTCCTCGATCGCGACCTGCGCCTCGCGCATGATCGGGGCGACCTTGTCCAGTGGGACGATGATGCGGTTCTGCTCTGCCGGGGTGGCGATCACCTTGCCGTTCGCGGCCAGGATGCGCGACTGCTGCTTGAGCGGATCGGTCTTGAACTCACCCGGGAGCTCGTTGAAGATGTCGACGCCACTGCGGGCAATGGCTCCGGTCGCTCCGACGGCAGGCATGAACAGGCCGGCAGCGAGGAGGCCGAGCACCATCGCGGCAGCGATGAAGGCGCCGAGGAGGCTGATCACGCCGCCGATCGACGTGGTCCGGGAAGACGACATGGCCCAAGGGTAACGGGTGGGACCGACGTATCAGCGGCTGCGATTTGCGCCTCTGAGTCGTGTATGGCCCGTTTCGTGCTGGTCAAGGGGTGACTAGTCACCTCGACGGCGGCAAATGATGCATACGGCCTATGTCCGGTTCGGACTGGCGCTCGTAATGTCTCGTTTGGGCCGAAGGGGGCCTGATCGGGACCGGTGGGACGGTCCGGGTCTACTCGGCGTCGTGGGAGGCGCCGAGCGGGGAGGGGTAGAAAAGAATGAGTGTCGCCACCATTTCGACAGGTTGGGTCGACGAGTGGGCCAGTCAGGCGGCGTGCACCGGGCAGGACCCGGACGCGCTCTTCGTCCGAGGCAAGGCGCAGCACGATGCAAAGGCGGTCTGCAAGACCTGCCCAGTGCTGGCGCAGTGCCTCGCCGAGGCCCTCGACAACCGGACGGAGTTCGGGGTCTGGGGTGGGATGACCGAGCGGGAGCGGCGAGCGCTGCTCCGCAAGCGCCCGGACATCACGTCCTGGAAGACCGCGCTCCGGACGACAATGGCGGCTCAGGCCCAGTCCGCGTAACGGGGACGCCGACTGGGATAGCAGAGCGCTGAGCCCTCGGGGGCAAGCAGCACATCGGAACCACTTGCTGGGTCGTGATGACGGGGATCACGGCCCAGCAAGCGCGTTCCCGATCTCTCGCAGGCTGTCCAGGTCGTGGACGTCCCGGTTCAGGGCTGGGACCTGGACGAGCGGCACGTCCGGGTGCGCCCTCGAGAACCGCTCGGCGAGCTCTCGCTGCCGTTGGGCGATCGTCACGACTGCGGCGTGGAGGCGGAGCAGGCCCGCGGCGTTGGCCGCGGACTTGGGCCCCCCGCTGTCCTCCAGCGCCTCGGCGAAGGCCAGCGCACGGGAGGGCGTGAGCGACCCCGCCGAGACGCGACCCATGCGGTTGACGACGAGCCCGCTCAGCGGCATACCGTCCGCTTGGAGGCGATCGACGAAGAAGGACGCCTCACGCAGCGCGTCGCGCTCCGGCGCGGCCACGACGAGGAACGACGTCCCCTCGCGCGAGAGCAGCTGGTAGGTCAGGTCGGCCCGCTCGCGGAACCCGCCGAACATCGTGTCGAGCGCCGAGACGAAGGACTGCACGTCGCTGAGGAACTGGCCGCCGAGGATCTTCGACATCGTGCTGCTGACGAGTTGGACGCCGAGGCCGAAGACCTTGAGCCCGGCCCGGCCGCTGGCCTTGGCCGGTGCCGTGAGCAGCCGGACGAAACGCCCGTCGAGGAAGCTGCCGAGCCGGTTGGGCGCGTCGAGGAAGTCGAGCGCCGATCGAGATGGTGGGGTGTCGACGATGATGAGGTCCCAGCCGTCCGGCATGGAGTCGGCCTTGGCCTTGAGCTGGCCGAGCTTCTCCATCGCCATGTACTCCTGCGTCCCGGCGAAGGAGGAGCTGACCGCCTGGTAGAAGGGGTTCTCGAGGATCTGATCCGCCTTGCCCGGGTCGGCATGGGCGATGACGACCTCGTCGAAGGTCCGCTTCATGTCGAGCATCATCGCGTCGAGGCTGCCGCCCTTGGACGTGTCGATGCCGTCCACTGGTCGCGGGGTGTTGTCGAGCTCGGTGAGACCGAGGGCCTGGGCGAGGCGCTTGGCCGGGTCGATCGTCAGCACGACGACTCGCCGGCCCGCCTCGGCCGCGCGCAGGCCGAGTGCGGCGGCCGTCGTCGTCTTGCCCACGCCACCGGACCCGCAGCAGACCACGATCTCGACCCCCTTGTCGGCGATCAGGGCGTCGATGTCGAGCCGGGGAGCCGACTGCGCGGCCCTGGCGTGCGCGGTCGTCTGGACGGGCTGCTCGTCTCGAGCGGTCGTTGCGGTCGTGGTCATTCGAGCAGACCTTCCTCCGCGAGCCCGTCCCACAGGAGGTCGGCCAGCTCGCGGACCGACCCGGAGTCGACGCCCTCAGGCAGCGCCGGCAGGAGCACGAGGGGCAGTCCGGTCTGCTGCAGGATTGCGAGCTGCTCGCTCTCGAGGTCGACGCGGTGCGCGTGGTCGTGGGCCTCCTCGAGCAACCCGTCGACGAGCTCGGGCGTCACCTTGACACCGGTGTCGGTGAGCTGGCCGGTGATCGATGGCTTGTGCAGCCGGCTGTTGCGCGCCTGCTCGAGCGCCACGTCGTCGAGCAGCGGCTCCCGGACCATGTTGACGATGATCGCGCCGACCTGCAGGTGCTTCGCCCTGAGTTCCGAGATCGCTTCGAGGGTCTCCTGCACGGGCATCTCCTCGAGCAGCGTGACGATGTGGACGAGCGTCTGGTCGCTCTCGAGGAGCTCCGTGATCGAGCCCGCCTGGCTGTGGATCGGACCGACCCGGGCGAGGTCGGCCACTTCGGAGTTGACGCTGAGGAAGCGGCCGATGCGCCCCGTCGGCGGGGCATCCATGACGATGGCGTCGTATGCCGCTGGGCTCGGTCCCCGATGCCGGCCGTCCTTACGTCGTCGGTTGGCTTCGTAGAGCTTGCCGATGAGCAGGACGTCGCGGACTCCCGGGGCGATCGTGGTGGCGAAGTCGATGGCCCCGAACTTCTCGAGGAGCTTGCCCGCGCGGCCGAGCTTGTAGAACAGCTGCAGGTACTCGAGGAGCGCGGCCTTGGCGTCGACGGAGAGCCCGACGATCTCGCCGCCCGACCGCGTGCGCGCGATCCGGGTCTCCTCGGTGCCCAGCGGGGGGACGTCGAAGGTCTGGCTGATGCCCTGGCGACCCTCGACCTCCGCGAGCAGCACCCTCATGGGCGGAGTCATCTGGCGTGATGCCAGTGCGATGGCGAGGGCCGAGGCAGCCGTCGTCTTCCCCGTGCCGCCCTTGCCTGTGACGACGTGCAGCCGGACGCGCTCCCAGGTGCGCGCACCGGCCGCCCCGGAGGCGATCGCACTCGCAGTCGTCACACCGGCACTCTATTGCCGCATCGCGGCAGCCTCACCTACGGCGGGTAGAAGTCACACCGGGAACCCGGGGTTCTCGCGTTGGAGTCAACCCAGGGGAGCGAAGCTGCTGAGGGCGGCGAGGACGCGGGGCCAGGCCGGGCTGTCGGGGTCGATGACGGAGTAATGGCCGGAGTCGGGGATCACGTCGAGCCTGACGTCGCCAC
>DASUQN010000210.1:0-7142 GCA_036280515.1 Intrasporangium sp.
GGATGTGAAGTGCGCGTCGTGTTCGCGGTCACGCCGCAGGCAGCGCTGCCCAGTCTGGACGCCATCGCGGAGTCGCGCCACGACCTCGTCGCCGTCATCACCCGCCCCGATGCCCAGGCCGGTCGGGGGCGGCGCCTGGAGGCGTCCCCGGTCAAGGTGAGGGCCGAGGAGCTGGGCCTGCCGGTCCTGACTCCCCGTTCGGTCAGGGCGCCCGAGTTCCTCGACGAGCTGCGGCGGCTCGAGCCGGATGCCTGCCCGGTCGTGGCCTACGGCAGCCTGATCCCGCAGGTCGCGCTGGACCTGCCGCCACACGGCTGGATCAACCTGCACTTCTCGCTGCTCCCCGCATGGCGGGGGGCCGCTCCGGTCCAGCACGCGATCATCGCAGGCGACGAGGTGACCGGTGCCTCGACCTTCCGGCTCGAGCAGGGGCTCGACACCGGCCCCGTCTACGGCGTCATGACGGAGGCGATCCGGCCGGCCGACACGGCCGGCGATCTCCTCGAGCGACTTGCCCATGGCGGCGCGGGCCTGCTCGTCGCCACCCTCGACGGCATCGAGAGCGGCGAGCTCGTGGCGAAACCGCAGCCCGCCGAAGGCATTTCCCATGCCCCGAAGCTCGAGGTCGCAGACGCACGCATCACCTGGGCGAAGCCGGCCCGGGCCATCGACCGACTGGTCCGCGCGTGCACCCCCGCACCAGGAGCATGGACGACGTTCCGAGGCGAGCGACTCAAGCTCTCACCAGTCACCGCCGCTACGCCCGACGAGGTGCCGGGTCACGGCACGCTCGAGCCCGGCACGCTGCTCGTGACGAAACAGGCGGTCTTCGTCGGCACCGGAACCCTGCCCGTCCGGCTCGGCATCGTGCAGGCACACGGCAAGCGGCCCATGCCGGCCGCCGACTGGGCACGCGGTACGCGCATCGCGGGTGGGGAAGGACTCGGCGATGAGTGACGAGGGGCGACGTGGCGGACGGCAGCGACCGCCTGCCCGCGGCCGGAATGCCCAGCACCGGTCCGTGCAGCGGCCGTCGCAGCGGGGCCGGCGCACGGACGTGGCGCGCCTGACCGCCTACACCGCAATGCGCGAGGTGGCCCAGGGTGCCTATGCCAATCTGGCGCTCCCGACGTTGTTGCGCGAGAAGCGGGTGCACGGGCGGGACGCCGGCTTTGCCACCGAGCTCGTCTACGGCGCGACCCGGATGTCCGGCCTCTACGACGCCATCGCCGCCCATGCCGCCGACCGCCCCGTCGACAAGATCGACCCGCGCGTCCTGGACACGATCCGGCTCGGCGCCCACCAGCTGCTGGGCATGCGCGTGCCCACCCACGCGGCGGTCGACGAGACGGTCGCGCTCGCGCGTCAGGTCAACGGCGCGGGTGCCTCGGGCTTCGTCAACGCGGTCATGCGACGCATCAGTGAGCGCAGTCTCGAGGAGTGGCTCGACGTCGTCACGGCTGGCGCGGACCCGCTGGAGGCCCTCGCGCTCCGCACCTCCCACCCGCTCTGGGTCGCCAAGGCACTCCGTGCGGCGCTCATCGGACACGGCCGGGCCACGACCGAGAACGTCGACGCCGAGCTCGGCCGCCTGCTCGAGTCCGACAACGCACCGGCGAAGGTCTCCCTCGCTGCCCGGCCCGGTCTGGCGAGCGTGGCCGAACTGGTCGACGCGGGAGCCGTCGCGTCGACGACGAGCCCCGTCGGCGCCGTCCTGCCCGAGGGCGACCCGGGCGCCATCCCCGCGGTCCGAGAGGGACGCGCCGCTGTCCAGGACGAGGGGTCCCAGCTGGTCGCCCTGGGCGTCGCGACCGCGGAGGCCGGCCAGGACGCAATCACCTCCGAGCGCTGGCTCGACCTCTGTGCCGGGCCGGGCGGCAAGGCAGGCCTCCTTGCCTCGATCGCCGTGCAGCGGCGCATCCCCTTCGTCGCCAACGAGGTGAACAAGACGCGCGCACAGCTGGTCCGCCAGACGCTGACTGCGGCGACGGCGGCGGCCGACGCCGCTGGGAGCACGATCGAGGTCCGTCACGGCGACGGGCGCGAGATCGGGGAAGCGAGCCCAGCGGCATACAGCCGCATTCTCATCGATGCCCCGTGCACGGGTCTGGGCGCCCTCCGCAGGCGGCCGGAAGCGCGGTGGCGGCGGAGTCCAAGGGATGTGGCCGCCCTCGCCGGGCTGCAACGTGAGCTGCTGGCCTCGGGCATCGAGGCGACGATGCCGGGCGGGGTCATCGGCTACGCAACGTGCAGCCCGCACCTGAACGAGACCCGTTTCGTCGTGCAGGACGTCCTCAAGAAGCGCGACGACGTGGAGCTCGTCGACGCGCGGCCGGTCTTCCTCGATGCGGAGGGAGCCGTGCTCCCCGAGCTCGGCGAGGGTCCCTACGTCCAGCTGTGGCCCCACGTGCACGGGACGGACGCGATGTTCTTCGCCCTGCTGCGCAAGCGCTGATGTCCGCCGAGATCACTGTCCGCGGAACACCGGCCGTCGGCCCTCCCGCCGGGCCGCGTCCGCCTCGGCGGCGTCCGCACTCGTGAAGCAGGCCAGGAACTCGGCGCGGAGTCCCGGGTCGTCGTCCGGAAGGTGCGGGGAGTTGAGCACCCGTTTGGCGTAGGTCAGGGAGAGCGGGGCGAGGGCGGCGAGGTCATGGGCGAGGGCGATCGCGTCAGTGAGGTCGCCCTCGCGTTGGACGAGCCCGCACGCGAGCGCTGCGGGTAGGTCGAGGGTCTCGGCGGCGAGCAGGATTCCCCGAGCGTGGCCCCCGCCGACGAGGTCGGCGAGCCGCCGGATCGTCCACGGGTCGACGGCGAGGCCGTTGCGCGCAGTCGGGACGGCAAAGCGCGCCGCGGCGCTGGCCACACGCAGGTCGCAGGCGGCGGCGAGCTGGGTCCCGCCACCGATCGCGGGCCCGTTCACCGCTGCGATCACGGGGACAGCCGACCCGGTGATCGCGCCCAGCATGCCGTAGTGGGCCCCGAGGAACTCCTCGCCGTAGACGCCGTCCAGATCGGCTCCGGCGCAGAACGTCGACCCGGCGCCGGTGATGACGACCGCTCGGGCCGGGGCGTCACCCTCCACCGCCCCGGCGAGTGTCCCGCTCAGGGCCCGGCACAGCTCCAGGCTGAGGGCATTGCGCTTCTCGGGGCGGTCCAGGGTGAGCACGAGAACGTCGTCGTCGACCAGTCGCTGCAGCATGGTGGCATCCTCGCAGGCGACGTGGGTGACCCCCTGTGGACCCAACTACGCTGGGCCGCGTGCAGATTTCCCCGAGCATCCTGTCGGCCGACTTCGCCAACCTCGAGAGCGAGCTGAAGCGGGTCGCCAACGCCGACTGGGCTCATGTCGACGTCATGGACGGCCACTTCGTGCCGAACCTGACCATCGGCCTGCCCGTCGTCGAGGCGCTCATCAGGGTCAGCCCGATCCCGGTCGACGCGCACCTGATGATCGAGGACCCGGACCGGTGGGCGCCGATGTACGCCGAGGCGGGGTGTCAGTCGGTGACCTTCCACATCGAGGCTGCGCGAGATCCGCGAGCCCTCTCGCGCGCGCTCCGAGCGGCCGGTGCGAGGGCGGCGATGGCGGTCAAGCCGAGGACGGACTTCGCGCCCTATGCGGACCTGCTGCCCGAGCTCGACATGGTGCTCGTCATGACGGTCGAGCCGGGGTTCGGAGGGCAGTCCTTCATGGCCGACCAGATGCCGAAGGTCCGCCAGGTCCGCGAGGCCGTCAAGCGTCACGGCGGGGAGATCTGGGTGCAGGTCGACGGCGGCGTCAGCGCGGACACGATCGAGCAGTGCGCCGAGGCGGGCGCCGACGTCTTCGTCGCCGGCTCGGCGGTCTACGGGGCCGAGGACGCGGCCGCGGCGATCGACGAGCTGCGCGCCCTGGTCACGTCGCACACCCACTGAGCAACGGGCTCGGTCCCAGCCCCGGGGTCAGGGGAGGGTATCGCCGCTGAGCCGGCTCGGCGGCATACGGCACCTTCCAGCGTGGCCGGCATCACGTGGACGCGGGGTGGGCGTTGCCGTGGACCGCGGTGCATACTGGTGACTACGTGCTCCGGGGTCGGTGTAATTCCGAGCCGGCGGTGACAGTCCGCGACCCGACCACTCACCACGCTTGACGAGTGGCCGGTTGACCTGGTGGAACTCCAGGACCGACGGTGAAAGTCCGGATGGGAGGCAGCACGAAACAGACTGACGTCTGTGGTGGTTCGCGCACCCAGATCGGGACGCGGAGCGCGGCAGCGGCAGCTGTGGAGGTTCCCCGGAGTTCGTCCGAGCAGCACCACGAACTCCAAGGACGAACACCACATGCAGTCACTAGCTCTCGCAGACGAGACGAAGAACGTCTTCCAGCAGGCCATCGAGGCCGCGATCCCCATCGGGCCCTACCAGCTGCACTGGATCGAGCTCATCGCCGTGCTCATCGGCGTCGTCTCGGCCTGGTTCGGGATGAAGCGCCGGGTCTGGGCCTGGCCCGTCGGCATCCTCGCCAACGTCATGCTCTTCTTCGTGTATCTCGGCGCCCTCTTCGGCGCCGACGAGCGGGTCCCACTCTTCGGCCAGGCCGGCCGGCAGGTCTTCTTCATCATCACGAGCATCTACGGCTGGTGGCGGTGGACCCAGGTGCGCCGGCTCAACCATGCCGACGACGTGACCGGCGCCGCGATCACGCCGCGATGGGCGACGGGACGCGAGCGTACCGCGGTGATCGGCTTCTGGCTCGTCGGCACCGTGGTCGTGCACCAGGTGTTCGCGTCGCTGTGGAGCCTCGCGCCGAACCCGTTCTGGACGCCGCAGTGGTGGTTCTTCTGGTGCGACGCGTGGATCTTCGTCGGCTCGATCGTGGCCACGTACGCCATGGCCCGCGGCTGGAACGAGTTCTGGCTCGCGTGGATCGGTGTCGACCTCGTCGGAGTGCCGTTCGGCTTCGCGACGGGCTACGTGCCGACGGCCGTCCTCTACGTCTTCTACGGGCTGTTCGTCGTCTACGGCTTCACGCAGTGGGTCAAGGCGTCGCGGACCGAGCACCGCGACGTCGAGCCGGTGCTCGTCGCGGCCCGCGGGGCCTGACCGATGGCTGCCGCCAACGCCACCGACGCCAGGGACGGTGCCCTCATGCGGCGCGCCCTGGAACTGGCCGTGAGGGGATCGTGGCCGGACCCGAACCCCCGCGTCGGGTGCGTCATCGTCGACGCGACCGGCGAGCTCATCGGTGAGGGTTGGCACCGCGGTGCAGGCACACCCCACGGCGAGGCTGCCGCGCTGGCCGTCGCGGGTGCCCGGGCCCGCGGTGCCACGGTCTACGTCTCCCTCGAGCCGTGTGCCCACACCGGACGGACCGGTCCGTGCGCTGACGCGCTCGTCGCGGCGGGAGTCTCCCGGGTCGTCTACGGGCAGGACGACCCCAACCACGATGCGGCCGGAGGCGCTGCCGTCCTGCGCGCGGCCGGGGTGGAGGTGGTGGCCGGCGTCCTGGCCGACGAGGCCGTCGCGCTCAACGAGCGGTGGGCACGGACCATCGCGCTGGGCAGACCGCTCGTCACATGGAAGTTCGCCGCCACCCTCGATGGGCGCAGTGCCGCGGCTGACGGCACGAGCCAGTGGATCACCAGCGAGGAGGCGCGGGCCGACGTCCATGCCCTGCGCGCGACGCGCGACGCGATCGTCGCGGGCACGGGAACCGTCCTCGTGGACGATCCCCGACTCACCGTGCGGACTGGCGGTATGCCGCTGGACTCGCCTGCGGGCGGACAGCCGCTTCGCGTCGTGGTCGGCTTGCGTGACGTGCCCGCCTCGGCTCGGGTCCATCAGGGACCTGGCGACGTCCTTCACATCCGCAGCCGTGATCCTCATGAAGTGATGGCGACGCTGTGGAACAAGGGAGTTCGTGATGTCTGGCTCGAAGGTGGCCCGACGCTTGCGAGCGCCTTCCTCAGGGCCGGGCTCGTCGACGAGGTCTATGCCTACCTTGCACCGGCTCTCCTCGGCGCCGGTCGTGCGGCCGTGGGGGATCTCGGCATCACGTCGATGGATGGGATCAGGCGACTCGACATCCGGGACGTGCGGCGCGTCGGCGCGGACCTCCGGATCCACGCGACCACCGCACCTCCGCTCGGCGGACCCGCGCGCGGCATGGGCCGGGCCCGTACGTCGAACCTCGTGGCCGTGGGGAAGGCGGAGTAACCATGTTCACCGGAATCGTCGAGGAGCTCGGGACCGTCGGGTCCATCGAGCACGGGACCGAGTCGGCCGTCCTGCGGATCGAGGGACCGCTCGTCGCCAGCGATGCGGTCCATGGTGCGTCCATCGCGGTCAACGGTGTGTGCCTCACCGTCATCGGCCACGATGCTGACGGGTTCAGCGTCGATGTCATGGCTGAGACGCTGAGCCGGTCCAGCCTGGGCTCGCTGCGTGAGGGTGACCGCGTCAACCTCGAACGGGCGATGGCGGCGTCGAGCCGGTTCGGTGGGCACATCGTCCAGGGCCACGTCGACGGGACGGCCACCATCACCGAGCGCGTCCCCGGCGACCGGTGGGAGGTGGTGACGTTCACCCTCCCGGACGCGCTGGGCCGCTACGTCGTCGAGAAGGGCTCGATCACCGTGGACGGCGTGTCGCTGACCGTGTCCGCAGTCGGACCGGCGACGTTCTCCGTCTCCCTCATCCCGACCACCCTCGAGCTGACCACGCTGGGCCGCAAGGGGGTCGGCGACCAGGTCAACCTCGAGGTGGACGTCCTGGCGAAGTATGTCGAGCGCCTGCTCGCGCACGGGCAGGGCGCAACGGGCGCCGTGGCCGGCAAGGAGGAGTCATGACCGCCCTGGCGACGATCGAGGAGGCCCTCGAGGCAATGCGGACCGGACGCCCGGTGCTCGTCCTCGACTCCGCAGACCGCGAGAACGAGGGTGACCTCGTGCTGGCCGCCCATACCGCCTCGGAGGAGTGGATGGCCTGGGCGATCCGGCACACGTCCGGCTATCTCTGTGCCCCGATGCCGAACGACGTGGCCGACCGGCTCGAGCTGCCGCTCATGGTCTCGGACAACCGCGATCCCCTGCGGACCGCGTACACGATCTCCGTCGATGCCGCCTCCGGTGTGACCACGGGCATCAGCGCCGCGGACCGGACGC
>DASUQN010000211.1:0-2695 GCA_036280515.1 Intrasporangium sp.
CGGGCGGACCTCTTCCAGCGAGCCCGGCTCTGAGGCTCCCCCGGTGGGAGCCAGAAGCACGCAATGAGGTGAAGGTGGTGACGATGGCACGGACGAACCAGCACCCCATGGCGCCGGACGACGAGACCCCGGTCTTCGTCATCTCCGTCGCCGCCCAGCTCGCCGGCATGCACGCCCAGACGCTGCGGCAGTACGACCGGCTCGGGCTCGTGTCCCCGGAGCGCACGCAGGGCGGCGGCCGCCGCTACAGCGGACGCGACGTCTCGCTGCTGCGCGAGATCCAGCGACTCTCCCAGGAGGGCGTGTCGCTCGCCGGCATCCAGCGCATCCTCGACCTCGAGAACCAGGTCGAGGCGCTCCAGTCCCGCGTCGTGGAGCTGGTCGCGGAGCTGGACGCCGCACGGTCGACGCTCGCACGCGAGCGTTCGGGCGACCGGGTCTTCGCGGCGGGCCCCCGCGGCGACGTGGTCGCGGTCCGTCCGGGTCAGCGGCCGAAGCGCACCTTCGCCTCGCAGGCGCTCGTGGTGTGGCGACCGCAGCGCTGACTACCGTTCGAGGTATTCGGGTCGAGGTATGAGTCCGCTCTCCAGAGCGACCCCAAACCTCGAACCAGCGTTCAGCCTCTGGGCCTCGGTCCCAGCCGACCCGCCACCTGCGCTCGGGCTGGGAGCGAGCCCAGCGGCATACGGAATCAATGTCCTGAGAAAGGCCCTGTGGTGGCGTCACCACGTGGTGCCTGACGTGCACCACTGGCTGTCCGGAGCCTCCGCGCGGGAGGACGTCACGCCCGAGTGGCTGCAGCCGGTCCGGCGCCGCGCGCGACGTCCCGTGGTGACGGAGCTGTCCGCCGACGAGGTCTGCTCAGCCGAGGATCTCGCGGTAGATCCGGTCGACGATCCCGACGATCGACGACCAGTCCCGCTCCGTCCGGACCCATTCGCGCGCGTTGTCGCCGAGCTGGCGACGCAGGCCAGGGTCGTCCACGAGCCGCGCCAGCGCGTGGGCAAGCGCCGTGGCGGAGCCCTTCTCGAAGACGAGTCCGGTCTGCTCGTGCTGGACGATCTCGGTCAGCGCGGCCACGGACGACACGAGCGGGACCAGGCCCGACGCCATCGCCTCGAATGGCTTGATCGGTGAGATCATCTCGCAGACGGGCAGGGGCAGCCGCGGGAACGGTGCCACGTCGAACAGGGACAGGTAGCGGGGGATCTGCTCGTGCGGCACCCGTCCCGTGAAGGACACGACGTCCTCCAGCTGGAGCCGAGCCGCGATGCGGTGCAGCTCGTTCGCGTGGGCGCCGTCGCCGACGATGACCACTCGCACGTCGTCGCGAGCAGTGGTGATGAGGGCGACGGCCTCGAGGAGCAGGTCGAGGCCCTCGTAGTGCACGAGGGAGCCGGCGTAGCCGATGACGGCCTTGTCCTGTAGTCCCAGCTGCGCCTCGAGCATGGTGTCGCGCGGCAGCGGCTCGAAACTCGAGGTGTGCACCCCGTTGGGCAGCACGACGAGCTTGTCCTCGGGCACGCCTCGACCGACCATCTCGCGTCTCAACGCCTCGGTGATGACGAACACCCGTTCCGCCTCGGCGCAGGCCGCGAGCTCGACCTCGTGCAGGAACCGGTCACCGTCGGAGCCGCGGAAGGCGGGGTCCCGGGAGATCCGCATCAGGTCCTCGACGCCGCGCATCTCGTAGACGTACGGGATGCCGAGGCGCCGGGAGACCTCACGGGCCGCCAGGCCGTTGGCGTAGAAGCTCGACGCGTGGACCAGCGCAGCCCCGTGGCGACGTGCGTGACCCTCGATGGCCGCTGCGTAGGGCTCGACGTAGTCATGCACCGGGTGCTTCGGGTAGACGCGACGGTCGGGGTCCAGCAGGCGGTGATAGCGGATGCCGTCCACCGTGTCGGTGGCTGGGACCAGGCGCGAGCCACCGCTCGGCCAGGTGTCGTACGGGAAGCCGAGGCGGGTGACGCCCTCCATGTCCCACCCCCGGTCGTGCAGACCGGTGAGGATGCCGTGGCTGCGCGTGGCATAACCCCCGCTCCGGAGGGGAAGGGACTGTGCCAGGACGGACAGGATGGCGCCAGGTCGAGGCTGGTGCGTCGGGGAGGTGCGTCCCGGGGGCAGCGTCTGCCAGCCCCGCTCGGCGATGGCGACCTGATCGTCGGCGCGGGTCAACGTCTCGCGGGCGAACCGGTCCTGCGGGGTGATCTCGAGAGCTCGCCGGGCGAGCGAGGCCGCATCGGCGGATCGACCGGCCTTGAGGGCGGCGGCTGCACCGCGCCGGATCTCGATGGCGGCAGACGCGCCGGCCCCCACCGCCTCCGTCGTCGCGACGGTTGTCAGGCGCTCCCAGTCGCGGCGGACCGTGAGTGCCCTGACGACGATGGGCAGCGGCTCCTCCAGACGCGCCATGGCATCGGCTACGGCCCGGTCGACCTCGTCCGTCGTGGCGCGAACGATGGCGATCTCGGCGCTGAGTCCCGCGAGCCGCGACTCCCACCCGCTGCCGCCAGTGTCACGGAGCACCTCTTCCAGCCTCGTGACCGTCTGCGCGTCGCTCGAGCGCAATGCCTCGAGGATGTCGTCGAGCCGCGTCAGGGCGCCCGGCGCCGTCTCGATGATCAGGCTCTCGATGCGGGCGACCTCGTCCGGCTCGCCGTAGGCGCGGGCCAGACGATGGTGGACGAGCAGC
>DASUQN010000212.1:0-5133 GCA_036280515.1 Intrasporangium sp.
CACGGGCACCTTGAAGCCAAGAACAACGAGACCGGTCCGCTCGACGGCAAGGACGTCGGCGGCGCCGAGTTCCTCTCCGCCAAGCTGACCGAACTGCGGACCGGACACAAGAACACCCTGACCGTCGCAGCGGGTGATCTCATCGGCGGGTCGACCTTCCTGTCCGGCATGTTCCACGACGAGCCGGCGGTCGAGACCCTCAACGCGATGGGCCTCGACGTCTCGAGCGTCGGCAACCACGAGTTCGACGAGGGCACGACCGAGCTGCTGCGCATGCAGAGCGGCGGCTGCCACCCGACCGATGGCTGCTACTTCCCGGACGCGCCCTACGCCGGCGCCGACTTCCAGTGGCTCGCCGCCAACGTCATCCGCAGGGACAACGGCCAGACCCTGCTGCCGGCCACGTCGGTCAAGAAGGTCAACGGCGTCGACGTCGGCTTCATCGGCATGACGCTCGAGGCCACGCCGACCCTCGTCAGCCCGGCCGGCGTCTCGTCGGTGGAGTTCAAGGATGAGGTCGAGACGGCCAACGCGCAGGCTGCGCTCCTCCGCCAGCGTGGCGTCGAGGCGATCGTCGTCCTCCTGCACGAGGGTGGCTACCAGGCGACGCCGTTCGGCATCAACACGTGCAACGGCATCTCCGCCCCCATAGCCCAGATCGCGGCGCAGCTCGACCCGGCCATCGACGCCGTCGTCACCGGGCACACGCACCAGCCGTACGTCTGCCAGCTGCCCGACCCGTCGGGCGCCAACCGGCTCGTGACCAGCGCCGCCGACTACGGCCGCGTCGTCACCGAAACCGAGCTGGTCATCAACCGTCGCACCAACGACGTCGTGCGTGACCAGTCCACGGCGACGAACCACCTCGTCGAGCGCGCCGCGCTGACGGCCGACCCCGCGCAGACCGCCATCCTCGACAAGTGGCGGGACCTCTCCGGCCCGCTCGCGGCCGAGGTCGTGGGCACGGTGGCCGAGGACATTCTCGGCGACTCCACGGGCAACCGCGGCATCGAGACGCCCATGGGTGATCTCGTCGCCGACGCGATCCTCTGGGGCACCCAGGAGACCGACTCGCAGATCGCCTTCATGAACATCGGTGGCGTGCGTGGCTCGTTCCGCTATGACGCCATCACCAACGGTGAGCAGCCGGGCGAGATCACCTACGAGGAGGCCTACCTCGTCGCTCCCTTCGGCAACGTCCTCGTGACACTCGACCTCACCGGGGCGCAGATCCAGACGATCCTCGAGCAGCAGTATCAGCCGGTCGCGGCGCGTGGCTCCCGCCCGATGCTCGCGCTCGGCGTCTCCGAGGGCTTCACCTACGAGTGGGACGCCTCCCAGCCGCAAGGCAGCCGGGTCGTTCGCGGCTCGATGGCGCTCAACGGGGTGCCGATCGACCTCGACCAGACCTACCGGGTCGCGACGTTGAACTTCCTCGCGGACGGCGGTGACCTGTTCACCGGCTTCACCGCGGGGACCAACCGCATCGGCGGCCCGGAGGACCTGGCCAACCTGGTCGAGTTCACCAAGGCGCACCCCGGGCTCACCGCTCCGGACAGCCGCATCGCCGGTCTCTGACCTGGCCCACTCACGTGAGGGCCGCTCCCAGCCGGGGGTGGCCCTCACGCCATTTCTCTGCCGTATGCCGCTGAGCTCGCTCCCGCTCGCGGGGATGGCCTCCGGGGTGGCTGGGTGAGGGCGCGTGTGCTCTCTCGTGCTCACTGCCGAGACGGGAGCACCGGTCCGTGACGGGTAACCTTGACGCGGCAGCCCGCCTTGCCACCCCCTCGCACCACCGGGAGACCGCACGCCATGGCCTCGTCGCACGACCTCGTGCTGACCACCGTCCCGGGCGGCAGTGCCCTCTCGCCGTTCCGCGCCGCAGCGCTCCTGGCCCGCCTCCGGGCAGTCGTGCCATCGGTGACCGGGCTCTCGGCGCGCCACGTCCACCAGGTGGCGAGTCACGGGCCGCTGGACGGCCGGACGCTGGAGACGGTGACGCGCCTGCTCACCTACGGGCCGCCGGCCGAGCCCGGGCCCGCGGGCGAGCACCTGACCAGCGTCGTCGTCTCCCCCCGGCTGGGGACCCTCTCCCCGTGGGCGTCCAAGGCCACCGACATCGCCCACAACTGCGGAGTGGACGTGCGCCGGGTCGAGCGGGTCACCGAGTACCACCTCGCCTCCTCATCGCGCCTCGATGAGTCGGACTGGGCCGCGGCGGCTGACCTGCTCCACGACCGGATGACCGAGTCCGCGCTGCCCTCCGTCGAGGCGGCCCGGGCGCTGCTCGACGAGCGCGAGGCCGAGCCGATGGAGCACATCGATGTCCTCGACCGCGGCCGGGCGGCGATCGAGGAGGCCGACAAGGCGTACGGCCTGGCCCTGTCCGACGACGAGATCGACTACCTCGTCGACGCCTTCACCGGGCTGCGGCGCAACCCCACCGACGTCGAGCTGATGATGTTCGCCCAGGCGAACTCCGAGCACTGTCGGCACAAGATCTTCAACTCCGACTTCATCGTCGACGGCGAGGTCAAGGCGCGGTCCCTCTTCGGGATGATCCGCCACACCGAGGAGGTCGCCGGCGAGGGGACGGTCGTCGCCTACAAGGACAACGCCTCCGTCATGGCCGGCGGGCACGTGACCCGATGGCTGCCCGAGGGGCCCGGTGACGGCCCGAGCCGCTATGCCGCTCGCGAGGACGAGGTGCACGTCCTCATGAAGGTCGAGACGCACAACCACCCGACGGCGATCAGCCCGTTCCCCGGCGCTGCGACCGGTGCCGGTGGCGAGATCCGTGACGAGGGGGCGACCGGTCGCGGCAGCCAACCGAAGGCGGGCCTGACCGGGTTCGCTGTGTCGAACCTGCGCCTACCCGGCACCGACGAGCCCTGGGAGCGGGAGGCCTACGGTTCTCCAGACCACATCGCGAGCCCGCTCGAGATCATGGTCGAGGGCCCCATCGGTGCCGCGGCCTTCAACAACGAGTTCGGGCGGCCGGGGCTCGGCGGCTTCTTCCGCGTCTACGAGCAGACCGTGTCCGGCGTCCGGCGGGGCTACCACAAGCCGATCATGAGCGCCGGGGGACTCGGGTCGATCAGCGCCGACCAGACCGAGAAGGTGGTCTTTCCGGCCGGGACGCTGCTCGTCCAGCTCGGCGGTCCCGGCATGCGGATCGGCATGGGCGGCGGCGCGGCGTCGTCGATGGCCGCGGGCGCCAACGTGGCCGAGCTCGACTTCGACTCCGTGCAACGGGGCAACCCCGAGATCGAGCGCCGCGCCCAGGAGGTCATCAACCACTGCTGGAGTCTCGGGGCAGACAACCCGGTCCTGGCGATCCATGACGTCGGGGCCGGCGGCCTGTCCAACGCCTTCCCGGAGCTGGTAGACGGCGCTGGACTGGGGGCGCGCTTCGACCTGTCCGCGGTGCCGCTCGAGGAGTCGGGACTCGCACCCAAGGAGGCCTGGTGCAACGAGAGCCAGGAGCGCTACGTCGTGGCCATCGGACCCGAGTCGCTCGCGCGGTTCGCCGCGCTGGCTGACCGCGAGCGCTGCCCGTATGCCGTCGTCGGCGTTGCGCGTGACGACGGGCAGCTCGTCCTTGCCCCCTCGGCGGAGGACGGGCCGGGCGACGACCGGCCGATCGACATGCCGATCGAGGTGCTGCTCGGCAAGCCGCCGCGGATGACGCGGGACGTCACCCGGGTGACGCGAGTGGGGGACGAGCTCGACGTCGATGGGCTGGAGCTGCGCTCAGCGGCATACGACATCCTGCGGCACCCGACGGTCGCGTCCAAGCGCTTCCTGGTGACGATCGCCGACCGGACGGTGGGAGGGCTCACTCATCGTGACCAGATGGTCGGTCCCTGGCAGGTCCCCGTCGCGGACGTCGCGGTGACGCTGTCGGATCAGGTCGGGTTCGCCGGCCAGGCCATGGCCAGTGGCGAGCGCATGCCGCTGGCGTCGGTGGACGCGCCAGCCTCCGGGCGCATGGCAGTGGGGGAGGCGTTGACGAACCTCCTTGCCGCCCCGGTCGATTCGCTGACAGGCGTCAAGCTGTCGTGCAACTGGATGGCCGCCTGCGGGGAGCCCGGCGAGGACGCGGCGCTCTACGACACCGTCCACGCCGTCGGGATGGAGCTGTGCCCCGCCCTCGGGATCTCGGTGCCCGTCGGCAAGGACTCGCTGTCGATGCGGACCCGTTGGACCGACCCCGCGACCGGCGAGGACAAGCAGGTCACGTCGCCCGTCTCGCTCGTCGCCTCGGCCTTCGCCTCGCTGCCGGACGTGCGGGGCACGTGGACGCCGCAGCTGCGCCCCGACTCGGTCCTCGTCCTCGTGGACCTCGGTGCCGGTCACGACCGTCTCGGCGGATCGATGCTGGCCCAGGTGTCGGGGGTGTTCGGCGGCGACGTGCCCGACCTCGACGACCCGGCTCGGCTCGTGTCGCTCGCCTCCGCCCTGGCCGAGCTGCGGGCTCGTGGGATCGAGGTGGCCTATCACGACCGGTCGGACGGTGGCCTGTGGGCCGCTGCCTGCGAGATGGGCTTTGCCGGGGCGACGGGCCTCGATCTGGAAGTTCCTTCTGTCGCAAGCCTGTTCACCGAGGAGCTCGGCGTGGTGCTGGGTGTCGCCAAGGGCGATCTCGTGGCGGTGCGGGAGATCTTTGCGGCGCACGGCCTGGGTGCAGTGGTGTCCGTCGTCGGCCTGGCGAACCCCGAGCGACGCGTCCGCGTGGCGGTCGGTGGCGAGGCGGCGCTCGACGAGTCCGTGCGGGACCTCGCGCAAGCCTGGGACGAGGTGTCGTGGCGGATCGCGGCGCTGAGGGACAACCCCGAGTGCGCCGACGAGGAGCACGCGGCCTTCGGGGCCGACGACGACCCCGGGCTCATCGTCGCCCCGACGTTCGACCCGACCGACGACGTCGCGGCGGCCCATGTCGGGCTCGGTGCGCGGCCCAAGGTGGCCATCCTCCGCGAGCAGGGCGTCAACAGCCACGTCGAGACGGCCGTCGCCTTCGACCGAGCAGGTTTCGACACCTACGACGTCCACATGACCGACCTCCAGGCAGGCCGCTTCGACCTCGCCGACGTCGTCGGCCTCGTCGCGTGCGGCGGCTTCTCCTACGGCGAC
>DASUQN010000213.1:0-2295 GCA_036280515.1 Intrasporangium sp.
ATCCCGACCACCCTCGCGCTGACCACGCTGGGCCGCAAGGGGGTCGGCGACCAGGTCAACCTCGAGGTGGACGTCCTGGCGAAGTATGTCGAGCGCCTGCTCGCGCACGGGCAGGGCGCAGCCGGTGTCGCTGCCAGCAAGGAGGAGTCATGACCGCCGCCCTGTCGACGATCGAGGAGGCCCTCGAGGCGATGCGGGTCGGGCGCCCGGTGCTCGTGCTCGACTCCGAGGACCGCGAGAACGAGGGCGACCTCGTCCTGGCCGCTCATACCGCCTCGGAGGAGTGGATGGCCTGGGCGATCCGGCACACGTCCGGCTATCTCTGTGCCCCGATGCCGAACGACGTGGCCGACCGGCTCGAGCTGCCGCTCATGGTCTCGGACAACCGCGACCCGCTGCGGACCGCGTACACCATCTCCGTCGACGCGGCCACCGGGGTGACGACGGGGATCAGCGCCGCGGACCGGACCCGCACCGTCCAGGTCCTGGCCGACCCTGCGTCCGAGCCCACCCACCTCATCCGTCCCGGTCACGTGCTGCCCTTGCGCGCCCGGCCGGGTGGCGTGCTGACCCGGCCCGGGCACACCGAGGCCGCGGTCGACCTGACCCGCCTCGCCGGCCTGCCACCAGTCGGCGTCATCGGCGAGCTGGTCCACGACGACGGCCGGATGATGCGCTACGACGCGGTGGTCGCCCTCGGCCGTGAGACGGGACTGCCTGTCGTCACGATCGAGCAGCTCATCGCGTGGCGCCAGCAGCACGACCGGGTGGAGCGGCTGGCGACGACCACGATCCCGACGCGCCACGGCACGTTCGCTGCTCATGGCTACCGTGACACGCTGACCGGCGACGAGCACGTCGCGCTGGTGAGCCCGCGGGGGCTGCACGGCACCAGGCCGGGGGCCCCGGCCCTGGTCCGGCTGCACTCGGAGTGCCTGACCGGTGACGCCTTCGGGTCGCTCCGGTGCGACTGCGGACCCCAGCTGCAGGCATCGCTGGCCCGGGTCGGCCGGGAGGGCGGCCTCGTGGTCTACCTCGGCGGCCATGAGGGTCGCGGCGTCGGGCTCGTCGACAAGCTGCGGGCCTACGCGGAGCAGGATCGTGGCGCGGACACCGTCGATGCGCAGACAGCCCTCGGCCTTCCGGTGGACGCGCGCGAGTACGCCGCCGGAGCCGCGGTGCTCCATGACCTCGGGGCCACGCGCATCGTCCTGCTGACGAACAACCCGGAAAAGGTCGCGGCCCTGCGCCACTTCGAGATCGACGTCGTCGCCGTCGAGCGCCTGCACACCGAGGTGGCGCCAGAGACCGAGCGCTACCTCGTGACGAAGCGGGACCGGCTCGGCCACGACCTGCCCGCCGTCGTCCGAGCCAAGGCCGAGTCTGCCTGAGAGGAGTCCCGCATGAAGGACGGAGCACCCGCCCTGAGCGTCGACGGCAGTGGCCTCAAGGTCGCCGTCGTCGCTGCCAGCTGGCACGAGCAGGTGATGGGAGGCCTGCTCGACGGGGCTCGCCGAGGACTCGCCGATGCGGGCGTCACGGACGTCACGGAGATCCGCGTCCCGGGCACGTTCGAGCTCGCCGTGGCCTGCTCCGCGCTCGCCGCACAGTACGACGCCCTCGTCGCACTCGGCGTCGTCATCCGCGGCGGCACCCCGCACTTCGAGTACGTCTGTCAGGCGGCGACGGTCGGCATCACGGAGGTCTCGGTGCGCACGGCAACTCCGATCGGCTTCGGCGTGCTGACCTGCGACACGGAGCAGCAGGCGATCGAGCGCGCGGGCCTCCCCGGCTCCACGGAGGACAAGGGTCACGAGGCCGCCACCGCAGCAGTCGCCACCGTCGTCGCCCTCCGGGTCCTCCGCTGACCTTGCGCCGCACGCGGTTCGAGGTATCGGGTCGCTCTCCAGAGCGAACGAAAACATCGGACCGCGAGCGATACATCGAACCGGAAGGTGGCTGGGTGGCCACGGATCGGGCGGGACTGAGCCCGGCGGCATACGGAAAGTACTCTCTAGACCGTGAAGAGCTTTGAGCAGCTGTACGCCGAGCTGGCCGAGAAGGCCGCGATGCGCCCCGAGGGATCGGGGACGGTCGCCGCACTCGACGCCGGCGTCCACGCGATCGGCAAGAAGATCGTCGAGGAGGCGGCCGAGGTGTGGATGGCCGCCGAGTACCAGTCGAACGGCGCAACCGCCGAGGAGATCAGCCAGCTGCTCTACCATCTGCAGGTCCTCATGCTCGCCAAGGGCATCACGCTCGACGACGTCTACGCCCACCTCTGAAACCCTCGGC